>NZ_MOME01000031.1:0-1285 GCF_001983005.1 Protofrankia sp. BMG5.30
CGAGGGGGAGCGCTTCGGTGAGGTAGCGGCGCATCCGTTCGCCGGTGGTCCATTCGGTGCTGGGTTCCTTGCGCGGATCGACGGCGTAGTGCCGGGTCACGATTCCGGACGAGGCCCATATTTTCTCGACGAGAGGGTTGGCCGCGAAGTGCTCGCGGAAAGCTTCCCACAGGTCGTCCTGGCTGAGCCGTGGTGGGGTGGCCACGGCGGTGCCGACAATGTACGGCCTGGCGAGATCGCGAACGGCAGGGGTGTCGGCGAGAAAAGTGGACGTACCCGGCAGGTCAATCTGCTCGGTCAGCGTCATGTGGTCCTTCCTTAGGTACGGAGCATGTGGTCACGGCTGGTGAGCCGGTGTCGGTCCGGCGGCGTTTCCGGAGCCGTCGAGGACAGGGTTGTCCAGCTCACGGTGCCGGGGGTGTGGCGTTTCCTTGCTTCCCGTACATCACCCCCGTGCCGTTCCTGGCCTGTGTCGTTGTGTCGCGATGACACAGGTCCCCGCTCGTCACGGCGTGGGTGTTCCGGATCGTCGGTCGACGCCCAGGATTTCCGGCGCTTCCCTCCTGTCACCTTGCGATATGTTTTCGGGCCCGGACACGGCGGCCTGGAGGAACGAGCCGCCGCTGAATCCGGACCCGTTGCGCGAGCCTGCCGGCCTCGGCTGCCGCTCCGCTCTTCGAAGCCGAGTCCTCGTACAGAGTAACACGAATCGATTACTCTGTGTGATTGAGGCTGGTGCTGTTAAGGAGACGACAACGGCTGCCGGGCCTCGGGCGGGTACCGGAGCCCGGTCCGTGYCGGGGCAGGTTCCGGGGCGATTCTCGGGGCAAACTGTGGGTCGGGCTACATTCGTCCACTTCCGGGGCTTTCCGGACACGAATGGTTCATACGGATAATTCCTGAGCGGATCTCATGAATATTCTGGCCATCGGTTTTCGGTGGCTGTCAGTGGGCTGTCAACAGGCTGTCAGTGGGCTTTCAGCAGGGCGGCGAACAGGGTCAGGCCGGGGCCGAACCCGAGGGCGACCACCACCTTGCCCGGTCGGATCTCGCGGGTCCGCAGCAGCCGCTGGAGAACTATCAGCACCGTGGGACTGGCACAGTTGCCGTACTCGCGGAGGATGTCGTAGGAGGGGGCGGTCGCTTCCTCGCTGAGCTGGAGCTGGTCCGCGATGACCCGCAGGATGCGTGCGCCGCCGGGGTGGATGGCCCAGCCGTCGACGTCGTCGAGGGTGTGGCCGTGCGCGGCGAGGAGGGTGGTGACGAGGTCTGTGACGTGGCGTTC
>NZ_MOME01000032.1:0-93057 GCF_001983005.1 Protofrankia sp. BMG5.30
GCGCTTCGGTGAGGTAGCGGCGCATCCGTTCGCCGGTGGTCCATTCGGTGCTGGGTTCCTTGCGCGGATCGACGGCGTAGTGCCGGCTGACGATTCCGGACGAGGCCCATACTTTTTCGGCGAGCGGGTTGGCCGCGAAGTGCTCGCGGAAGAATTCCCACAGGTCGTCCTGGTCGACTCGTGGCGGGGTGGCCACGGCGGAACCGACAAGGTACGGCCGCCGGGTGCGGTTGCGAACGGCGGGGGCGTCAGCGAGAAGGGCGGATCGGCTCGGCCGGCCAACTCGCTCCGTCAGTGTTGTCATGTGGTCCTTTCTGGAGTGCGGAGCATTCGGTTGCTGCCAGGAGCCGGTCACGGCCGAGGTCGATGTCGGCCTGGCGTGTCTGTATACGGATACATCGATTTACGGAGGTATCCACCCGGTCGCCGCTGGTTGATCGAATGCCCTGTTCTCGGGCGCTCCCGCTCGGTGAACCGGGGATTTTCGGTCGCCGGCGGCGCGAAAGAAGCATGGTTACGTCGTCTTCGATTCTTCGGTGCGCGGGGAACCAGGGCTTTTCCCGGCCACCACCATCCGTGCCGCCATCGGGCGACGGCACGGATCCCTGGTCACGCTGTCCGGGGACCTCGCTACCCTCCATGGTGCGGGAGACCGATCGGATCGCCGGCCGTGTCGGCCCGCGTCCACTGGACGCGCCCCGATCGGTGGCTGCGTTCTGGCCAGCCGTCCCGGAGGCGAAACAGCCGGCCGCCCGGAGCTTCGGCCGCGGCTGGCGATGTGATCGCGCGGTCATCGTGGGAGCCCACAGCCCGATTCGCCGGCTCCGACCCGCTGACCCCGACCCCAGCGCATCTCCGCTCCTTGAACTGATAAGCGCCAAATCAACCGCTCACTGGATCCAATCTCTTACGCAGAGTAACAGTTGCTGGCAACTCTATGCGATGACTACTAGGAGTCGTGGCAGCGGCGCCTGGAGTGGCTGTCGAGTAATCGGCGGCTGTCTTCCGAGTACCTTCCTGGAAACTGTCGCCTATCTGACAGTGGACGGCGATGTCGCGCTCCCGCCGTGTCCGGGGCTGTCCGCTCGACAGGCGACCGTTTGTAATATTTGTCCAGAAAAAGAAAAAATTTCCGTACCAGTCGGATAGGTGCTCGTACGAGAAGGCCCGGCCCGCCGGGCCGCTGGCGGGGCGGGCAATGCGAGGAATCGGGCGTCCGGCCTCCGGCGCGGTTTCAGTCGGACTGGCCGTCTGATCGCGTGTCGTGGCGGTCCTGCGCGGCGCTGACCAGCTGGGCGTGGTCCCGGATCCAGACGAACAGTTGCTGGAGAGGCCGGGTCAGCCCCTCGCCAAGCGGGGTGAGGCTGTAGCTGACCCTGGGTGGGGACGAGGGCTCCACCGTGCGCTCGACCAAGCCGTCCCGGACGAGGGTGCGCAGCGTCTGGGAGAGCATCTTCTCRCTGATTCCTTCGATCTTCGTCCGCAGTTCGTGGAACCGGAGCGGACCAGCGGCCAGCCCGGTGAGGACCARCACGCCCCAACGGCTGGTGACGTGGTCGAGCACCACGCGAGCGAGGCAGTCGCTGCGGAACGCGTCGTCGGCTGTACCTCCCGGGAGGCTCTCGGGGGGCTGCGGACGTGCCGACACGCCACAGAGCATACCCGGGTATCGCTTCTTACTAAAAGTAAGCTCCTATACTCTGGTTACCAGAGGGGCGACACCGGAGAGTCGAGTCGGGGGCCTGGGACGGAGGCGCGATGAGTGGATCACGCGAGGTGGCGCTGGTCACCGGTGGAGGCCGCGGCATCGGCGCGGCGACAGCCCGCGAACTGGGCCGCCGCGGCTATCATGTAGTGATCAATTTTCGGAGCAACGCCGATRCCGCCCGCGCGGTCGCCCTCGACATCGCGGCCGCGGGGGCGACGGCCGAGTGCGTCCAGGCCGACGTCTGCGATCCTGACCAGGTCGAGCGGATGGTCGACACCGTCCTGGCTGACCGGGGCCACATCGATGTGCTGGTCTGCAACGCCAACACCGTGGCCCCGCCGTTCGCCCCGTTTGCGTCCCTGGCGTGGAAGGACTTCATCGACAAGGTCAGCGGTGAGCTCGCCGGGGCCTTCTTCGTCACCCAGCACGTACTGGCCGCGATGCGACGCCATGGCGGCGGCAGGATCGTGTACGTCTCCAGCACCGCCGCCGACTACGTCGGGCCCGGCAGGCTCGCCCACTCGACGGCGAAGTCGGCGCTGAACACCTTCAGCCGCCATGTTGCCGCGGAAGCGGCGGTGTACGGGGTCACGGTCAACACGATCGCCCCGGGCGGCGTTCGCACCGAGGCGACCGCCGCGGTCCTCACACCCGAGCGCGAGAAGCATCTCGAGGACCACTCGATCCTGGGGCGCGTGCTCGAGCCCGAGGACATCGCCGTGGTGATCGCGCAGACCGTCGACGTGGGTATGCGAGGCGTCACGGGGGCGCTGATCCGCATCGACGCCGGCTTCGGCGTGCTGGTCGGTAGGCCGTCGTCCAGCACGTGACATCCGCGAGAGCGGTCTCTTCGGGGCCATCGACGCCTGGAAACACGGCTCGAAACGCGTTCTTCACGTGACCGGACAGCCATGTGACCGAACAGTCTTTACGACGGTCTTTACGCGCCTGCGCGGCCGGGTGCGACCGGGCCTGTCCCGGCTGCGGTTCCGTCAGCCCGCTCAGTGTGGTGCCCGTCCGATCGCCGTTTTGTGGTCGAACATGCCTTTTCCCGGACGCTGGAAGCATTTTCGGATGTTCCACTTGTTTTTTCCGGCCAGCTCGTCCGGCGGGTGCAAAATTCCGGGCGTGTTCCTGGTTTCGATCGGAAATTTTCTCGGCGGGTCTGGGATTATCCTGAACCTGACCTCGATGTCGAGCGGAGAGGAACTCGATGGCCACACTCAACGAGGATGCCCGGAATCTGCTGAGCCGGCCGGTGTACGCCTGGGTGACCACCCTGCGCCCGGACGGGTCGCCGCACAGCACGGTCGTCTGGGTCGACGTGGATGGCGACGAGATCATTTTCAACACGGCGGTCGGCCGGGCCAAGGAACGGCACCTGCGCAAGGATCCGCGGGTCTCGATCGGTGTGCTCGACCCGGAGGACGCCTACCACCTGGTCAGCGTCTCAGGGACGGCCCGCCTCGAGATCGACAGCGCCGACGCCGTCATCGACCGTCTCGCGAAGAAGTATCTCGGCGTGGACAGCTATCCTTTCCGCCGGCCGGACGAACAGCGGATCACGGTTCGGGTGGAACCGCGGCAGATCATCCACAACACTGGCCGGTGATGGCCGGTGATGGCCGGTGATGGCCGCGGGCCGGACGCACGGCTTCGGTTTCGTCCCGTAGCCGGCCGGGAGCAACCGGCCTGGAGAGGCCTTTCGGATGTTTTCTGGACGCGCCGTCACGAACGTGTCCGGAAACAYCCGCCCGTCGAGAAGTGAAATCCGGCCGTTGGTYGGGCCCGGTGAACTGTTCCGGGGTCGCCGGTCCGGGCCGTTCGGCGACGGGATGGCTGGTGTACGGCTTCATGATTGTCCAGGTGTGATGCTGGTGTTCGGCGCGGTAGGGACCGCGCCAACAGCCGGACGATCTGCCGTCTGCCGCGCGTCGCCAGGTCATGCGCCGTGGATGTTACGTGCCCTGAGTGTTTACGTGCCCGGTTGTGCGCAGCGGGGGCGGGGCCCACTCCAGAGGAACTCCGGGTGGCCGCTTTTCGTGATCATATGTTTGTCGCGCGTCCCGGAATGCCGGACTGGTGCCCGGGAGGGTGGGTGGTGCCCGGGAGGGTGGTGACGGCCTGATTTGACACCCGAACCGGGAACCGTTTCCATTACGTGGTTGTCGTCCCCAGGATGGAGTCGTCCCACGTATGTCCCGGATTCGTTCGTCCGCAGGCGTCGTCAGCGTCCACCGCGCTGCCGGTCTCGCGCTGCTCGCGCTGCTCGCCCTGTTCGTCGCCGGCTGTGGCTCCGATGATGACGATGGGCCCGCGTCGGCGGCGCCGCCGGAGAAGCTCCAGGTGGTGGCCACGACCACCCAGGTCGCCGACTTCGTGCGGGCGGTGGGCGGTGACCGGGTCCAGGTGACACAGATCCTGCGGCCCAACGTCGACCCGCACGACTACGAGCCCTCACCGGCCGATGTCAAGGCGATCGGTGAGGCCGACGTACTGGTGGCCAACGGTGTCGGCCTGGAGAAGTGGCTCGACGAGACGATCGCTTCCGCGGGTTTCGAAGGCACCCGGGTCGACGCCAGCCGAGGTGTGAAGATCCGTCCGGGCAACGGTGAGGAAGAGGAGAAGGACGGGGATCCGCACATCTGGCACAACCCGCTCAACGTCAAGATCATGACTGCTGACATCGAGCAGGCGTTCACCGCCGCGGACCCGGCCGGGGCCGCCGCCTACCAGGCCAACCGCGCCGCCTACGACGGCAGGCTCGACGCGCTGGACGCCGACATCAGGCGACAGATCGACTCGCTGCCGCCCGCCAACCGCAAGCTGGTGACCAATCACGACGCGTTCGRCTACTACGTCGACCGGTACCAGCTGACCTTTGTCGGGTCGATCATCCCGAGTTTCGACACGTCGGCGGAGCTGTCCGGTCGCGACATCAGCGATCTCGTGGACAAGATCAAATCTACCGGGGCCAAAGCGGTCTTCTCCGAGTCGTCGCTGCCGCCGAACACGGCTGAGACGATCGGTCGGGAGGCCGGCGTCAAGGTGGTGGCGGGTGAGGACTCCCTGTACGGCGACACCCTTGGCCCGCAGGGCTCGGACGGTGCGACCTACCTGCAGATGGAGGAGCACAACACCAGGACAATCGTCAACGCTCTGAAATGAGCTGCAATGATGCGTTGACGTGACGGCTGGCACGGGGCCGATATGACGGCCGGCACGGGGGCCGGCACGGGGGCCGGCACGGGGGCCGGCACGGGGGCCGGCACGGGGGCCGGCACGGGGGCGAGGTGGGACCTGACCCGGGCCTGAGGATCCTTCGGATGGGCTGGAGCGGGGCCGGTCCGGGACGGGGCTGCTGAAGTTGTGAACCGCGACAGGCCGTCGGGGTCTGAGGTGAGGCATGGTGAAGTGAAGCAACAGGTGGTCGACTCCCAGGTCAGCGCCGACGCCGACGCCAGCGCCGACGTCGGCGTCGGCACAGTCCCGGTGAACGCTGACGACAGCCCCTCCCCCGCTGTGGTCTTCGATCGCGCAAGCGTCGCCTACGGCCGGGTGCCCGTCCTCGAGGACGTGGACGGGGTGGTGCGCGCGGGGCACATGGTTGCCCTCATCGGCCCGAACGGGGGCGGCAAGTCGACCCTGATCAAGGCGATCCTCGGGCTCGTCCCGGTCGTCCGCGGCCGCATCCAGGTGCTCGGCCGGACACCGGCCCGGGCCCGTCAGGACGTCGCCTACGTCCCGCAGGCCGACGTCCTGGATCCGGATTTTCCGGTCTCCGTCAGCCAGGTCGTGCTGATGGGCCGTTACCGCCAGATCGGCTGGGTACGCCGGCCGCGTCGGTCCGACCGGCTRATCGCCGCCGAGGCGCTGGCCGCGGTGGGACTCGCCCACCGCGGTGGCGACCGTTTCGGCACCTTGTCCGGTGGTCAGCGGCAGCGGGTGCTGCTCGCCCGAGCGATGACCCAGCAGCCCAGGCTGTTGCTGCTGGACGAGCCGTTCAACGGGGTGGACACGCTCTCCCAGCAGGCGCTGCTGTCAGCGATCGATGGTCTGCGCGCGGCCGGTACCACCGTTGTCATCAGCACCCACGACCTGTCCCTGGCGCACCTGGCCTGCGATGACGTCTGCCTGGTCAACCGGCACCAGTTCGGTTTCGGCCCGACCGCGGCGACGCTCACCCCCGAGCGACTGCGGGCGGCCTACGGCAGCGCCGCGCTCGAGCTGCGGGGCGAAGGTGTCATCGTTGCCCATCCGTGAGCCGACCGTCCATGAGCCGACCATCCGTAAGGTGACCATCCCCGAGCCACCCGGCATGAGCCGTACCTGGGCGCATCGCCCGTTCCCGGATCGTCCGCCGGCAGCGGAGCCGTCGGTGGGAGGGGCGCCGGCACGGGGGTCGGCGACGGATGCGTCGGCAAGGAGCGTCCGGACAGGGGATGCGCCGACGAGGGATCCGCTGTGCTGAGCCGGTTGCTGCTGGATCCGTTCGCGCTGCCGTTCATGCGGCGGGCGCTGATCGAGGTGCTGCTGCTCGGCGCGCTGGCGGGGGGCGTCGGAGTGTTCGTGGTGCTGCGCCGGCTGGCCTTTCTCGCGGACGCGCTCACCCACGCGGTCTTCCCCGGCGTCGTCATCGGCTATCTGGTGTCGGGGCAGTCCGGGATCGTCCCAGGGGCACTGGTCTTCGCGGTCCTGGCCGCGGTGCTGTTCACCGTTGCCGCGGCCAGGGCGCGGGTGGGCCAGGACGCCGCGCTCGCGATCCTGCTGACCTCGTTCTTCGGGCTGGGGGTCGTGCTCGTGTCGCGGCAGCGGTCCTACACCGCCGACCTGACGACGTTCCTGTTCGGCCGGGTGCTCACCGTCGACTCCGCCCAGATCACGCAGACGGCGGTAGTGGCCGTGGCGGTCGGCCTGGTGCTGTACGCGCTGCGCAAGGAGTTGCTGCTGCGGACGTTCGACCAGCAGACCGCGCAGGCCATGGGCTATCGCGTGGTGCTGCTCGACCTCGTCCTGAACCTGATGATCGCTCTGGTCGTCGTCGCCGCGGTCAAGGCCGTCGGGACGATCCTGAGCATCGCGCTCCTGGTCGTTCCGGCGGCCGCCGCCCGACTGCTCTCCGACCGCCTGCTGGTCGTGACCGGGCTCGCGGTCCTCTTCGGCATGCTCGGCGGCTGGCTGGGGCTCGCGGCCAGCTACGAGGCGTCGATCAACCACGGGGTGCGGCTCGCCTCGGGAGCCACGGTCGTGCTCGCGCTGGTCGTGTTCTACCTGCTCGCGTTGGGCGTCGGCCCGCTCGTCCGGCGCCGCTGGCGGCGGGGCGCGCGGCTGCCGGAGGATGTCGCGGACGTCGACGAGCTGCCGGCCGGCCGGCTTGCCCCGGGGGCCCGTACGGGCGGAGGCGTCCGGTAGATGGCCGCCCTGGACCTGCTGTCGGATTCCTACACCCGCCGCGCCCTGGTCGAGGCGGTGTTCGTCGGTGCGCTGTGCGGTGCGGTCGGCGTGCACGTGGTGCTGCGGCGGCTGAGCTTCTTCGCGATGGCGATGACGCACGCCACCTTCCCGGGGGTGGTGCTCGCGGCGATCCTGGGGATCAACCTCTACCTCGGTTCGGGGGTTTTCGGCTTCCTGGTGGTTCTTGCCGTGGCCGCGCTGTCGGCCCGCGGTGAGAACACGAGCGTCACCGGCGTCGTGCTGTCCGGCAGCTTCGCCCTCGGGGTGCTGCTGTTGTCGGCCCAGTCGGGGTTCACCAGGGATCTCACCGCCTACCTGGTCGGATCCATCCTCACCGTGCAGGCCGACGACCTGGTGACCTCCGGGATTGTCGCGGCCGTCGTGCTGGTGGTGCTGGCGCTGCTGTCCAAGGAACTCGTCTTCGGTGCCTTCGACCGGGACGCGACCGTCGCGGCCGGCTATCCGGCCGGCCGGCTCGACGTCGTCTTCCTGTTGCTGGTCGAGGTGACGATCGTGACCTCGGTGCCGGCGGTGGGGACGATCCTGTCGGTCGCGCTGATCGTGGCGCCAGCGGCGACGGCCCGGCTGTGGTGCGACAGCGTGCGGGGCATGACCATGCTCTCGGTCGCACTCGGGGTCGCCAGCGGTGTCATCGGCCTGGCGATCAGCCAGCAGTGGTCCGTGGCGGCCGGCGGCGCGATCGTGCTCACCGCTTCGGGGATCTTCGCGTTGTCGGTGCTGCTCGCGCCCGCCGTCGGGACGCCGGCCCGCCGCCGGCAGGCCCGCCCGGGGGCGCGGACGACCATGGGTGCCGCGGGCGAGGAGGGTTCGCTGCCCGGGCCCGGCGGCGGCGCGCCCACGCGCGGCGGTACGCCGGGTCCGGTAGCCAGTGGCGGAACCAACAGTCGATGATCAGCAGTTGACGAACTCCGGCTGCTGGTTGAGTACCTGGCTCTCGTTGGAAACGAACCGCCGGTACTGCTCCCCGCCGACGGCCTGTGGGCGGAACGCGGCCAGGCGGTGACAGTTCTGGAAGGCGAGCGCCACGCCGAAGCGCTGTTCCAGCGCGGCCCGGATGGAGGTGCTCGCCATCGCCCGCAGCAGCTGCCCCTGCGCCGCGTCGTCCGGCGGCGGGACGAGGTTGTCCGTGAAGTCGCGATCGCTGCCGGGCAGCTCGCCGGCGAGCCGTTCGACCAGTTCGTAGGCATACGGCAGCGAGTCGCGCACACAGGTGAGGAAGGCGTCGTCCGGAACGTGGCCGCGTTCGGCCTGGGCGAGCAGATCGGGGGAGACGGTCAGAGACACGGAACCTCCTGGGACGGCTCGGGGGCGGTTCATCCGAGCCGCACTGTCTCCGATTTGGAAACCATTGTCAATACGGATTGCATCGAGGTGGTCGCGGAGCGGTTACCTCGATGTCAGGGCGCGGGGATGCCCCACMCACCGGTACCGCCAGCGATCAGCAGTGCCGGTGGGCCGGTCGGACGATAGCCCGATCGGCCGGTGGGCCTGATGATCATCCGATCAGTGTCATGAGCTCGCGGCCGTCCACCCAGGTGCCGGTGGCGTCGACAAACCCTCCGTCCGACCACCGCAGAATGCGTACCGCCGTGTTGCAGACCGCCGGGAACGCTTTTATAAGGGTGCCGTCACAGGTGAACGAATGGGCCATCACGTTCGGATGATCCCGGGCTGCCCTAAATGCGTTCCGAAGATCTCCAGGGGTTGTCTGTGTGATTTCAGTGAGCAGTGAACGCGCCGCGAGAACGGTCGAGAAAGATGCCTGTGACAATGGCGAGCGTGATGCTTCCGGCACATTCTCGCGAAATGCTCTGGAATCCTGGTCGCCGCCGGTGGCGTCGAGTGGAAGATAGCCGGATGCGAAGTTCATGTTACCGGTGGCCTGGCCGCCGGCACGCGCCACCGCGGCCGTCGCGCAGGAGCCGACGAAGTATATCGGTGCTTTCACCTGAAGGCTGCCCGCGACCTGGGCTATACGGGCACACGACTGAGCCGGGAAAACAACGACAATCGCGTCCGGGTTTCCGGACGCGACCTGGCTGACAGCCGGGGCGAAGTCCGCCGTGTCAACTTTCTCCGGCACCAGCCGGACCTCCGACACCCCTTTTTTCTGCAGAATGCTCCTGGATCCCTGGATGGCGGCGGTCAACAGCCCGGGCAGGTCCGCGTACAGGGCATGGACCTTTGTGACATGTTTGGTGGTGGTCAGATAATCGGTAATTCCGAGCAGTTCCGTGAGCGTGCCGCCGGTCAGCGAGAAGGAGTTGGGCGAGCTCAGCTCCCCGCTCAGCTGGGGTGATCCGCTGACATAGGGAATGCTGGCCTGCTGGTAGAGCGGCATGGCCGCCTCGGTGCTCAGATCCACCCCGCCGATCACGGCCACGGGGTCGGCGGCTATGAGCCGGTTGGCACAGTCCTGGGACGACTCCGGTGAGCCATTTGTTGCACAGGGGACGAGTTCAAGCGGTCGGCCGTGAACCCCGCCGAGCGCCGCGTTGGCGTAGGCAACGGCGCTCTCGGCGGCTATTCGTGTCTCGGGAAACGACCCGAGCGGGGTGTTCTCCATGGAGACGAAGCCGATCTTGACAGGCGGTCCGTTCAGGTGGTTTGCGGGCTGACCTGGGCTGTTGGAGCCGCTGCCGCGCTGGCTGGTGCACCCGGCGAGGACGGCCAACGTGACTGCGGCTGCTGCGACGACACGGCGGGACAGCGTCATATTGCCAGAAGTTACACTGCCTTAGCCCACAAGGCACCGTGTTGGTCCACAACAGGCTGCCCTGTCGATTGGAGAGCGCTGTGTCCACGTATGTCGCGGCACTGATCCTGGGTCTGGGCGCGGGCGCGGTGTATGCGGCGCTGGGACTTGGGCTGGTGCTGATACACCGTGCCTCGGGGGTGGTCAATGTTGCGCACGCCGCATTCGCAATGTACGCCACCTACCAGTATGCGGAACTGCGGGACGTGGGGGACATCGTCCTGCCTGTCGTGGGTCTTCCGCCCCGTATTCATCTGACCAACAGTCCCACCTTTGCGCTGGCGTTGACCGTGTCACTGGCCATGACCGCGCTGCTCGGCCTGCTTGTGTATTTTCTCATATTTCGGCCGCTCCGGCACGCCCCGCCGGCCCTGTCCCTGGTCGCCTCGGTCGGTCTCATGATCGCCCTGCAGGCGCTGGCGGTGCTACAGTTCGGGTCGGACAACAGATTCATTGATTCCGTACTTCCGCAGAAATCCTTCTCCGCGTTCGGGGTGACCGTTCCGGTCGACCGTCCGCTGCTCGCGATACTGGTCACGGGTATCGGAATGATCATGTGGGCGGTGTCCCGCTGGACGCTGTTCGGGCTCGCCACCAAGGCGGTCGCCGAATCCGACGAGGCGGTGGAACAGTTCGGTTACCGGCCGGAGGCCGTCGCCGCGGTGAGCTGGGTTGTGGCGTCCGTGCTCGGCGCGCTCGCCGGAATACTCGTCGCCCCGATCAGCGTGCTGAGCCCGTCCACCTACACCCTGTTCATTGTTCCCGCGCTCGCGGCGGCRCTGCTCGGTGGGCTGTCGTCGTTCGGCGCCACTATTGTCGGCGCGTTGCTGCTCGGCATGCTCCAGTCGGTTCTCCTGCCCCTGCAGCACGACGTCCCGTGGCTCAACCAGCCCGGTCTGCGGACGCTGTTCCCGTTGCTCGTTCTCATCGTCGTCGCGGTCACCCGTGGCCAGCTCATACCCGGGCGGGCCAGGGCCGTGTCAGCGGTCGCGCGGCTGCCCCGCGCGGAGCAGACCGGGCGTCCGTTGCGCGATCTCGCCATCCTCGTACCGGCCGGAATGATCGCACTGCTCGTTCTCACCGGCCCCTACCGGCTGGGTCTGGAACGCAGCCTGGCCGCCGCCGTGGTGTGCCTGTCCTTCGTCGTGCTGACCGGGTTTGCCGGCCAGCTCTCCCTCGCGCAGATGTCACTGGCCGGGGTGGCCGGATTCCTGCTGGCCCGGTTGCAGGGTGGCCTCGGTGTGCCGTTCCCGCTCGCGCCGCTGCTCGCCACCGCGGCGGCCACCGCCGCGGGCCTGGTGCTCGGGGCGTTGTCACGGCGGATACGAGGGGTCGATCTCGCCATCGTCACGCTCACCGCCGGGGTCGCCTTCCAAGAGATCGTCTTTGTGAATCCGTTGATTACCGGTGGGCTTGCCGGCTCGGTCGTCCCGCCGCCGAAGCTTTTCGGCCTCGATCTCGGCGTGGCCGGGAAGGGCTTCCCACGGCTGGAGTACGGGCTGCTCTGCCTTGCCGTGTTCGCGCTGTGCGGCTTCGCGGTGGCCCGGCTGCGCGTGTCCACGTCGGGCCTGCGCATGCTCGCGGTCCGCTCCAACGAGCGGGCGGCCTCGGCCGTGGGYGTCGACGCGGCCCGGACCAAGCTGCTCGCGTCCGCCGTCTCCGCCGGGATCGCCGGCCTCGGYGGATGCCTCATCGGTTACGGTCAGGGCAGGCTGTCGTTCGACTCCTTCGGGGTGTTCGCGTCCCTGTTCTTCCTGGCGATCGCGTCGGTCGGCGGGGTGATGAGCGTGCGCGGGGCGATGCTGGGCGGCCTGCTGGCCCCCGGCGGTGTGGTGTTCACGGTGCTCGACAACTTCGGCCATCTCGCGCGCTACCAGTCGTTGCTGTGCGGTGTGGCCCTGGYCGTCCTGGCGGTGGTACGTCCGGAAGGACTTGCCTACGATCCGCGACAATCGAAGCCGACCCGACGGTTGGCCCGACATGCCGAGGTGGCCCGGTGACCATACGTCTGGACGTCGACGGGCTGTGCGTCCGCTACGGGAAGGTCGAGATCGTCCACGACGTGTCGTTCGCTCTGCGTGCCGGTCGGGTGACCGGCCTCATCGGGCCGAACGGCGCCGGGAAGACCACTCTGATAGACGCGATCACTGGGTTCACTCCGTCCAGCGCCGGCCGGATCGTCCTGGACGGGACGGTGCTGAACCCGCTGCCGCCGCACGAGCGGTTCCGCCGGGGCCTGGCCCGCACCTTCCAGTCGCTGGAGCTGTTCGAGGATCTCTCCGTTGCCGAGAACCTGGCGGTCGCCGGGCCGGAACCCGCCTGGACACTGGAGCTGGGTTCGGTCGCGGACCAGCAGCCGGCCATGCTCAACCACGACGAACGGCTCGCCGTCGGCCTTGGCCGTGCGCTGGCCGCGGGCGGTCAGGTGCTGCTGGTGGACGAGCCGGCGGCTGGTCTGGACTCGACTGCCCGGTCCGTCCTCACCGGTCGGATACGACGACTGGCTGAACGTGGCTGCGCGATCCTGCTCGTCGACCACGACATCAAGCTGGTCTTCGAGGCCTGCGACGACGTCGTGGTGCTCAGTGGCGGCCGGGTGGTCGCGCACGGCCCGCCGGCGGAGGTCCGTGAGCGCGCCGAGGTCCGCGAGATCTACCTCGGCGCTCCGCCGGCCAGCACGGTACGGCTGCCCACACAGGCCCGGCCGGAGCGGGCGCTGGTCGTCGAGAAGGTCGTCAGCGGGTACGCGGGTGTCCCCGTGCTGCACGACCTTTCGCTCGAGGTCCGGGCCGGCGAGGTCGTCGCCCTGCTGGGGCCCAACGGTGGCGGCAAGACGACCCTGGTCCGCACGGTGGCCGGGACGATCGCGCCGTTTGGCGGCCGGGTGACCGTGCTCGGGCAGCCGGCGCGGCGGGCGCACCCGGCCAGGCTCGCCCGCCGCGGCCTGGCGGTGGTGCCGCAGGGCGGCACACCGCTGCGCGGCCTGACGGTCCGCCAGATCCTGCGGTTGGCTGTCGGCCGTCGGCCCGGTGACCAGATTGAGAAGACGCTGGAGAGCTTCCCCACCCTGCGTCCGCTGCTCGACCGGGGCAGCGGCGAGCTCTCCGGGGGCGAGAGGCAGCAGCTCGCGCTGGCCAGCGCCGTCGCCCGCCGGCCACGGCTGCTGCTGGTCGACGAGTTCTCCGCCGGCCTGGCGACCGATCTCGCACTCAGCCTGCTGGCCGTTCTGCGCCGGCTGGCGGACGAGCACGGCACCGGCATTCTGCTGATCGAGCAGCATGTGTCGCTCGCCCTCGCCGCGGCGGACCGCGGGTACATCCTCGACCGGGGCCGGATAGCCTTCAGCGACACCGCGGCGGCTCTCGCCGCCGATCCCGACCTGATCAACGCAAGCTACTTCGGGATGGGTTAGAGCGTGCTCCGGTCGAAGGCCCACAGGCTGTGGCCGGCGCGGTCGCGGCCGGCGGCTGCGCTCCTCGGCCGGTGGCTCCGGATCCGGAAGGGATCTCGCACGTGGGTGGACGGGAACGGGCAGCGGTATGAATGACCATGGTCCGGCGGCTGGAACGCCCACGCCGGCCGGGACAGCCCGTCCGGGCAGCGTGCTCGCGGTGATGGCTCATCCCGACGACGCGGAGCTGTGGGCCGGCGGCACCCTCGCCCTGCACGCTCGGGCCGCCGGGGTCACCATCGCCGTCCCGCGCAACACCGCCGACCGGATGGCCGAGGCCGCGGCGGGGGCGCGCGTTCTCGGCGCGCGCCTGCACGTTCTCGACCCGGAACGGCTCGCCGTCGAAATCCAGGAGCTGTTGGTCGATCTTTGTCCCGAGATTGTGGTGACCCATCCGCCAGCCGATGTCCATCCGCGCCACCGGCGGGTCGCCGCGGCCGTGCTCGAGGCGCTGCCGCGGGCGGTGCTTGCCACCGGCCGTCCGCGCCGGCTCTACACCTGCGACAGCTACAACTCCCTGACCATGGACGGCCCGGTGCGGGCCACCGCGATCGTCGATGTCACGGCCACCTTCGACGTCAAGCTCCAGGCGCTGCGCGCGCACGGTGGCACCCAGCCGATCGGTGAGGAGTTCGCTCCCATGGCCGAGAATCTCGGCCGGCTGTGGGGCGCCCGGATCGGAGTCGCCTACGCCGAGGGCTTTGTGGCCCTGCCCGTCCTGGGACGGTTGCCCGGTGCGACCTGTCTCTGACGGCTCGCCGAGGGCCAGAAAAATCGATCTTGTTTGATGGGCCTTCCGTTTGGTTGATCTTCATGAGCGTGGATCGACATTCGGATGATCAGTATCCACCGGGCCCGACCCGGGGACGCGACTGAATCGATCATGTTTTTCCGTGGCGGGCCCGTGGGGCCGGCCGTCCGGTCGGGCCGGTGGCGGGCGCGCGTGAATACCGGTGTGGATGGAATACCCACCGCATACCCACCGGGCGCCGGCCATCCGATCGCGTGGACAAACCCGGGCGGCCCGCCCGGGCGTGACCTGGCTATCAGTTTCCCGGCGCGGTGGCGGGGCAGAAAGGCCCTGAAGATCCGGACTCTTCCGCCGCTGTCTTACCGGCTGCCCCGTTCGCGGTGTGGTCGAGGTGGACCCCGCGGATGGGCATTTGGCGGGACACTTCGGGCATATTTAACTCTCCGTAATCGCCATTACCGTAAGGATCGGGATCGTCGCTCATGGGAGCCGTCGACGGAGATCATATATGTGATCCCTGAGTGCTCCCCGGAAGATTGGATCTTGGAAATTTGGCCTTGGGTTGTCCCGGATTGATCCTTGCGTATGACGAGTATCACACCATTGACAATGACTCTGAAGATCATTCAATTGTGCTGAATCGGGTGTTCGGGGCAAAAGGGAAGGAGGCAGTCGGGGCGATGATGTCGTCCCGACTGCCTCCGAGGCCCTCGGCGCCTTGTCCGGCGCCGGAGCGGGGGCCGGTTCCTGTTACGGAGACCAGCTATTATGTCGCCGTCAGTAATCAGGCGGTCTGAGCCTGCCGGCTCCGTCCGACCGATGGAACCGATCCGATCGGAGCCTCTGGCGTGGAAGGATCATGACTGTGTTGCCTGTGAACCGTCAGGCTGAGCCGACGGCGGTCAGCGCGACGCGGGCGTGGTCCGTGAGATCGGCGGCTCCGGGGTATCCGGTAAGTTCGATCTCACGGCACAGCGTCGCCACATCTCTGCCAGCCATACCGGAGTCGAGAAGGGCTGCCTGTTCGACGGCCTGATGGCCGAGTTGAACCGCCGCTTCGGCATCTCCGGCCCGCACGTGCGCGACGCCCAACCTGGTCATGGCTTCCACGCGGGCGCGTGGGAAATCACCGGCCAGACCCTCGGCCGCGGCATCCAGGTAGGGAATCGCGGCGGCCCCGTCGCCACTGGACAACAACGCCTCACCGGCGAACAGTGAAATGCAGGGCGGCACGCACCAGTAAATATGCGGCGGATCCTCCGCCGGCTGGGACTGATTGATGAGGTGAACCGCGTCCTCGGCAGTTCTTGCGGCCGAGGCGCTTTCACCCGCGCGACCGTACGCGAGAGCGAGTGCGCCGGAGATAGCTGCTTTCTCGGTGGCGGTCATCGCCGTGCGGGCGCCGGCCTGAGYCGAGCGGAGCATGGTGATGGCGTCGTTCGGGTCGCCGTACCAGGACGCCTGCTCGGCCATGCAGCGCAGGATGTTGGCCCCCAGCGCCGGCTGCCCGGCCTCCCCAGCAGCCCGTAGCGCCACCATCCACAGCCGCTGGGCACCCCCGTGGTAGCCGCTGTCGAACGCCGCCCAGCCGGCCAGCCGGGCGAGCTCGGCGGCCACGGCGTACAGCCGTGCCTCGTGGGCGTGGCCGTACAGCGCGGTCCGCAGGACGCGTACGGCGACCCGCAGCTCCGCCATGGACAGCTCGTATATGTCATCTCCTCCGAGAACGTCATCCATTCGGCGAAGCGTTTCGACCCGCCGCTCGAAGCCGGCGACGAGCGAGTCGCTCACACGCTTTCCCTCGAGTGTCGCGGCGAGCCCGGCTGAATCGGTCATGAGCCAGTGGTGCGCGACCGATGTCAGTGCCACGCCGGACACACTTAGAAACTTCCGCCTTTCCATGTTGGCGGTCACCTCCTCGAACCCGACGTTCAATCCGTCAGGTCTCCACAGAAGGTCGAGATCGGCGTCTGCCCATCGAGCCTCCCCATCGTCAACTGAATTGGACAGGAGTGCCAGGGCCCCGCTTTCGGGCCCGGTGTAGTCGCACGCCCAGCCTAGGGCAACGACATTCGTGCAGTAATAGCGAGCAAGGAGATCACAGTGTTCCCAGCTTGGGCGCTTGCCGCCCTCGTACTCCGAGAGGCGCTGTGCGGTCAACGCATCCCACGGTCTACCGATGTCCTCGGCGAGACTCTTGATCTCTTCCGCTGCCCGCGCCAGAGACAGGCCGCGGATCTGGCGTGCATGCTGCAACGGACCGATGGTAACCCTTCGAGGAGGCATCTGACCTTCTCCCATTTGGCCGTCATGTCAAGGCATGTACTCGGAACGTAGCCAACCCCCCCACCGGAGTCTAAGGACCCGCGGTCACCTGTGGTGAGTCGTTGTTCCTGGTTGGTCCGCGGAGGAGCACCTTGATTTTTCCCGGATTCCGCCCCCGTGGGTATTCGTCGGCCCCGTATGCGGCCCCGGCCGGAACCCCGCCGCGGCGGGACTCGGGCGCACGCGGAGTATCCGGACGGTGATCGTGCGGATCTGCGAACTGGCCGGTAGCTGTACCGTCGGGCCCTGAATTCCACCATCCCGAACGAACTGGGAACACCGACTGTTGTTCTCCAGGCCTTATTTCCGGGTTCCGCGGGTCTCCGTGGGTGCTATTCCCGGATCCTGCGTTCTGAAACATTGTGAGTAGACAGCAACATGGGCCGGCCGTACGCTTCTGCTCGATTTAGTCGTCATGTCGACGCGACCACAGGACGGTGTCGTATGGGTAGAAGAGTTCTTGTGCTGGACGCCGACGGCGAGTTGCGCGGCCAGTTCGAGGACGCGAACTCCGCATACATGTGGAGCCGGGTCCGGACACAGGAGCCGCCGTCCGCGGAGGATTTGGAAGTCTGGCGCCAGCGCAGCGCCTGCCGGGACGAGGACCCGGAGCTGTTCTTCCCCGTCGGTACCACCGGGCCGGCCCTGCGGCAGCTGGAGGAGGCCAAGGCCGTCTGCCGCCGCTGTCTGGTGATCCGGGAATGCCTCAACTGGGCGCTTGGCACCGGGCAGGAGGCGGGGGTGTGGGGCGGCCTGGACGAGGACGAGCGCCGTGCGCTGCGCCGCCAGCTGGTCAACCCGCCGGCACCACGGATGCCACGGTGAGCACGCCAACGTTGCAGCGCATCACAGCCCCGGTACCGATGGCCGCCGCGATGGCCGACTGGCAGCACACCGCGGCCCGACTATGGATAGCCGCACGTGAATATGCCGAGGCTGTGACCTCGGAAAGCGATGTTATGACGTCGCTCGCCCGGTTGATCGCCGATGGCGCGCCGGACGAGGAGATCGACCAGGCCCGTGCCCTGCTCACGCATCTGAGGGCCGTGCGGGCTGCCGTCGGCCGGCGGCTGGGTCTGACCGAACTGTCGGATGAGCTGGCTCGGGTCGGCCGGGAACTGCTGTCCGCCGTCCCGTCGGCGCGGGAGTGCGCGATCCCACGGCCCCGGCAGGGCGCGGCCTGATGATCCGACTCGCAGGGGCGGCGACAATGATCGTCGACCGTCCTCGAGCAGCGGGCCGCAGCCCGCGAGGAACGGTCCGCCGCGGTCCCGACGTGTCGGGACGCCCACGCCGTGGGAACGTCGGCGGATTTACCGGAAATGCGGAAACCGTTACCACGACGAAATATTCACTGCTCGTTCGGGCCGGTTACGGTTCCCCTTCCGGGGCCAGTGCGAATCCGACCGGGAATCGTTACGACACAACACCACGTGGATCCCCGCGCCACACGTCGGCCACCTCGGTCGCGAACCGGTGGCGAACGGCGGGCGCTCGCCGGACGCCGGTTGTTCCCGGCCGCACCGGGTCCGGCCCGCATGGCCGGTAACCACGTGGTGAAAAAGCTCCCYGGACGGCCGTCGACAGTAGTCGTGGCCCCTGGGTGAGACCCCGGCGCGGGTCATCTGGCGCTCCCCTCCGCGGATGGATGGCCCGCGCCGGCCGGTGAAGTCGACCAGCTCACCAGATCGGATACCACTGTTTTCTCGCTCCGCCCGTGACCCCGGAGGAGAACATGGCGGGGTGGTGATCCGATTCCTTCGGAGCGCCCGCGGGCAGGATGTCACGAAATGACACTCCTGCCCGTGGGCGCTCCTCATCCTGCGTTGCGGGATTCTTGCCGCCGCCACGAGTGGCCGCCCGAGTGTAAACGACGCGACAGGTAATCTAACCTACTTGCGCACGAGTGACRCGAGTGAAGGGAGCCGGCTGTGACGAACTGGCACGTGCGGTCCTACGACACCAACGATCACACTGCGACGGTCCATTTGCTTGAGGAGGTCAGAGCTGACGCGGAAGGACCATCCTTTGACCTGACCGACACGGTTCTCGCGCTGCGGGAGGGCACCCCCGCGGTTGTCGCCGTCACACCTGACCAGTTCGTGGGCGTCGCGGTCGCGAAATACGAGCGCGGACACGCCCAGGTGATTGCGCTGGCAATTTCGCCGRCCTGGCGCTACCGGGGAATCGGATCCGCCCTCCTACAGGCGCTGGAGAACCAGTTGCTGCATGCCGGACACCGTCGCATCACGACGCTGCTCGCGCCGGGACAGTTCGGTGAACTTGCCTTCCGCAACCGGGGATTCGCCAGGACCGGGCTCACGCTCTACGAGAAGTACGAACCGCTGCGGCCGGTGGACGTCACGACCGTGGAACGCTGGGGCGGCACCCTGCTCACCGCGGCCGAATGGCACGGGCTGGCCGGTATGGCCGACGGCAAGAGGCTGGTGGAACAACGCCTGTTGCTGCCCATCAAGGAAAACGAACTGGCCGAGACGTACGGGCTCGTCACCCCGACGGCCATGCTCCTGTTCGGGCCACCGGGCACCGGTAAGACGTCGTTCGCCCGGGCGGTGGCGGCCCGTCTGGAGTGGCCGTTCGTGGAGCTGCTGCCGTCCCGACTGGTCGCGGCGGGCGACGGCAACCTCGCCGCCGAACTGCGCACGGCCATCACCGAGCTCATGCAGGTCGAGCGGGTGGTGGTCTTCATCGACGAGGTCGACGAGATCGCCCAGGCCAGGGACGCCGTYGGGCCGGAGAGCCAGTCCGTGGTCAACGAGCTGCTGAAGGCGATCCCCCAGTTCCGCAGCACCCCGGGGCGTCTGCTGATCTGCGCAACGAACTCGATCGCGGCGCTCGATCCGGCCTTCGTCCGCCCGGGTCGTTTCGATCTCATTCTCCCGGTCGGACCGCCGGACGCGCCCGGGCGCCGCCTGCTGCTAGACCGCTTCCTCGAACGGATCGACAACAAGCAGGTCGACACCGAACCGGTGGTCGCGGCGACGGAGCTGTTCACGCCGGCCGACCTCGCCGCCATGGTCCAGCGGGCGGTGGCGGCGGCCTTCCTCCGCGCGGTCGACAAGGGGGAGCGGCTGCCGGTGACCACCGACGACCTGCTCGCCGCGGCCCGCTCGTCACGGCCCACCATCAGCGCGGAGGAGCTCGAGCGCTTCCGCGCCGACGCGAAGATCTTTACTCGTAGCTGAAGCAGCGTCTGCCTCCACACCGTGTTCCCCCCTCCCCACGGACGTTCTGTCTGAGCTTCCAGAGCTGCTGAGCGCGCGAGAGAAATCATGATCGCGTGCTCGGTGGTCGACTACTGTCGATCTTTCTTTGAGGCCGTCTCCGGCGACAGACGTAGGTGCGTTCACCCYGCTGGTCGTCCGGCCGTCGGCCCTATGCGGATCGGGAAACTGCGACGATCCGCGGGGTGGCGGCCGGCGCCAGTCCGGGCCCGTTGCCGGTGGCGGGCGGGTATCGGCCGTCTGTCGGGTTCACATCATTCGTCTGCATTGCCACCGATGGTGCACAGTTGATGTTCCCGTGTCTACTGCGATCCAGCAGTGTTGTGTTGGGCATGTCTTGTTGACGACTGCAAACTGTAGCGCGAGCGTCGATGATCGCCCGTACGTGGCCKGATCATGGTGGTGTCGTCGCTCGTCCGGCGGCGGGTGACGGGGTGCGATCCTGCCCGCATCCCTGCCGCGTGGCGCGGCCCGCTCGTGGTCGTATCGTGGTGATCGGCGTTTCCTTGTTCGTTGGTTGTGGTCATGATGGGGACAGTGCGGACAGTGCGGACAGACGGAAACGCGGTCGCGACGACCGACAGCGRCCCGCTGGGCCTGTTGGGCCTGCTGGTCGTGCTGGTCGTCGCCGACATCGTCGTCCCGTGGAGCAACCTGACCGGCTTCTACGGGCTGGTGCCGCTGCTCGCCTCGGCCACCGGAGCGCCGGTCGTCACCGTGATCGTGGGGCTGGTAGCGGTGGCCGCGAGCGTGGTGTCAGGAGCCTGGGAGGACTTCGGTAGCGGGCAGTACGTCGCAGCCTGTGTCCTGGTCGCCATCCAGGCCGGCGTCGCCGGCTACGTCGCGGTGACGCGGCTGCGCAGGGAGAAGGAGCTGGGACGTGCCCTCGCCGTGGCCGACGTGGCCCAGCGGGCGCTGCTGCCAGCCGTCCCCAGGGCTGTCGACGGGATCGCGTTCGCCGCTCGCTACCTTTCCGCGGCGGCCGAGACCCTGGTCGGAGGTGACCTGTACGAGGTGGTGACGACACCCACCGGCACCCGAATGATCATCGGGGACGTGAAGGGCAAGGGGCTGCCGGCGGTCCGGCTGACCACGGTCGTCCTCGGCGCCTTCCGGGAGGCCGCCGTCATCTACCCCGAGATCGAACGGGTCGCCGAGGCCTGCGCCAGGGCGGTCTCTCGGGAGGCGGGGCCCGAGGATTTCGTCACCGCCCTGATCGTCGATGTCCATCCGGACGGGATGCTGCGAATGATCTCGGCTGGGCACCCGCCGCCCGTGCTCCTGTCCGGGGACTCCGCCAGCCCGATACAGATCATCGACCCCAGCCCCCCGCTCGGTATCGCCGAGCAGTTCACGGCGACCACCGGCCGGTGGGATCCCGGTGACCGGTTGCTGCTGTTCACCGACGGCCTGATCGAGGCGCGTAACAGCGAGCGGGCCTTCTTCCGCCTGGACGACCACCTTGCCGCGCTCACAGCCGTCACTCTCGACGCCGCGCTGGACGGGCTCGTCTCCCACGTGCACGGTCACGTCGGTGGCAACCTGCACGACGACCTCGCCCTGCTCATCGCCGAGCGTCTGCCCGCGCTGACCGCCCGGCCGGTCGAACGTGTCGGGACCCCGCACGACCGGACCGCCGGACTGGTGTAAGCGGGTAACTGACGTAGGTGAGCGGGTACGGGCGGGCGTGCCCCGCGGTGACGGCGGCTGCGGAACCCGGCGGTCCAGGTCATCCGCTGGCACGCCTTTTGTCTTTTTTGTCACTTCCTGTTTCGTGCGTCGTTAGTCATCTCACTCCTGTCCCGTGTGGGCACCGTCGCCGAGGCGGCCTGGCTGTGGGCGGGCGCTGACCGCGACCTGCCGCCGGGCTGCCGACGGTTGCCGGCAGCCCGGCGGCAGCCGTCGGCAGTTGGCCCGGGTACCGTTCCCACGTGTATCCGTCCGGTAAAGAGCGGGTTTCATCCGCCGTCCGTTGTTACGTGGTTTGTGGTCTCCCGTATCGGCATCGGGAGTTCGGCCGGTACGCTTCGAGGTGAGTGGGCGAGAAAGGAGATTTGACAATCGTGGTGCGTCTCACTCGAGAATATCTGCTTTGTGTCGGAAATTCGGCTGGCGTACCGGCTGCTTTGTCGGCCGGTCGGCCGCCGGCAAACCAGCCGGTACGCGGGGGCTTGGTCCCGGGGCTGCCGGGGACGTGTTACCGGTCGCCGAGGGTGTGTTACTGATGGACGATGTCCCGGATGCTTCGGTCAGAGTGCTGGGGCCCTGTCGGATCGCGTCGCCGCTGGCACCGCTGATCGACGACAAGCGGACGACCCAGCACTACGTCGACGAGGACGATCGCGTACTGCTCGACGACACGCTGTCGATGGTTACTCAGCGCAACGTTTCGCTGGACAGTCTGCCCGGCTTCGAGCCGGCAGGGCCGCGACGGAAGATTTTTTTCGACCCGTCGAAGACCCGGGTCGGAATCGTGACCTGCGGGGGCCTCTGCCCCGGCCTCAACGACGTCATCCGAGGCCTGGTACTGGAGCTGACGTCCCACTACGGCGTCACCCGGATCTTCGGTTTCCGCAACGGTTACCAGGGGTTCATCGCCCGGTACGCCCACAGCGTGCTGGACCTGACCCCCGAGCTCGTCAGCACCATCAACGAGAACGGAGGAACGATCCTCGGCACGTCCCGAGGCCAGCAGGACCCGGAGGAGATCGTCGACTGCCTGGAGCGGATGAGCATCACCATCCTGTTCGTGGTCGGCGGCGACGGCTCGCTGCGCGGCGCGCTTGAAATCGGCCGGGTCGCCCGTGAACGCGGAGACAAGATTGCCGTTGTCGGCGTGCCGAAGACGATTGACAACGACGTGCCGTACATCGACCAGAGTTTTGGCTTCCAGACCGCCTTCTCGAAGGCGTCCGAATCGATCCGGGCGGCGCACGTCGAGGCGATGTCGTCGCCCAACGGTATCGGGGTCGTCAAACTCATGGGCCGACACTCGGGTTTTCTGGCATGTTACGCGTCCCTGGCGAACAGCGACGCGGACGTCGTGCTCGTCCCCGAGGTGCCCTTCACCTTCGATGGCGGGGGCGGTCTCCTGCGCTTCCTGCACAGGCGCGTCGAGGAACGGGGGCACGCGGTCGTCGTCGTGGCGGAAGGCGCCGGCCAGGACCTCCTCGCCCGGGAGGATGCCGGCACGCCCCAGGGCAGCGACGCCTCGGGCAACGTGAAGCTGCGGGACGTGGGCAAGCTCCTCACCCAGCGGATCACGGACCACTTCACCGCCGTGAACATGGAGGTCAACCTCAAGTACATCGACCCGAGCTATGTGATCCGCAGCGTGCCGGCCAACCCCTATGACAGCGTGTACTRCATCCGGCTTTCGCACGCCGCGGTGCACGCGGCGATGTCCGGCCGCACCGAAGTGATCGTCGGACGGTGGCGCCGCCGGTTCGTGCACGTCCCGATCACGATGGCCATCAGCCACCRCAGCCAGGTCGATCCGGCCGGTGACCTCTGGCTGTCGGTTCTGGAGGCGACCGGCCAGCCGGTTCAGTTCCGCTGATCCACGGCGACCGGCCCGTCCGAAGATGACTCCGGGCGGGAACGGTCCGAGAAGATGACGCCGGGCGAGAGCTCCAGGTACCCGGTCGCCCGGACGGCCAGGAAACCGGGCCTCCGGCAGCGCGAGGATCCGCGAGGAGCACCGTCGCGCTGCCCGCGGCCCGGACAGGCGGCCAGGGAGGCGTGCGGGTGCGCCGTGATCGCGATGACGGTGATCCGTCATCGCGAGGGTCGACCGGCGTAAAATCGGTCCGTGCCTGCGTACCAGTACCGTTGCCGTGCGTGCGACACCAGTTTCGAGGTGCGACGCGGCATCAGCGAACCGGCCGCCGTCAACAATCCGTGCCCGGACGGTCATATCGACACCACCCGGGTGTTCACCGCCGTCGCCGTCAGCCGTGGGGGGTCGGCGTCGGYCTCGCCTGTGCCCGTTCCGTCAGGCGGCGGCGCCTGCTGTGGCGGCGCCTGCTGCGGTTGACCATCGGATGGTACCAGGAGAGATTCCGTTGTGTATGTGATGTGAAATTATTGCCGTAACTCCGACGTCTGCCTCTTGATCGGATTTTTCCGTCTTCCTTGATGAGCGGAACTTGTTTAGTCTTACTAAGCAAGTTTTCGATGCGAAGCATCGTCGACGTTCGAGGAGGGGCGCCAGGTGCGGGACGCGGATCATGCAGAGCCGGACGCGGCGGACGATCGCGACGCGGCGCGACCGTCCGCTGTGGTTGACGAATCCGCCGCACCGGGCCGGCACTACAAGTGGATTGCGCTGTCCAACACCACGTTGGRCATCCTCATGGCCACGATCAACTCCTCGATCGTCCTGATCGCTCTGCCGGACATCTTCCGCGGAATCAACATCAACCCGCTGGAGCCGGGTAACACCAGCTATCTGCTGTGGATGATGTTGGGCTTCCTGATCGTCACAGCCGTCCTGGTCGTGACCTTCGGGCGTCTTGGGGACATGTACGGACGCGTCCGCATGTACAACATGGGTTTCGCGATTTTCTCCGTTTCCTCCGTTCTGCTGGCCCTCACCTGGATGGATGGCAGTGCGGCGGCCCTGTGGCTCATCGGCTGGCGGATCGTGCAGGGTGTGGGCGGGGCGTTCATCTTCGCCAACTCCACCGCGATCCTCACCGACGCCTTCCCCGTCCAACAGCGTGGGCTGGCGCTGGGCATCAACGTGGTGTCCGGTATCGCCGGCACGTTCATCGGGCTCCTGCTCGGCGGTGTGCTCGCCCCCGTCAACTGGCACTACGTCTTCCTGGTGTCGGTGCCGTTCGGCGTGTTCGGGACCTTCTGGGCCTACGCCAAACTCCGGGACAACGKGGTGCGGCAACGCACCTCGATGGACTGGTGGGGAAACGCGACGTTCGCCAGCGGGCTGATCATACTGCTGGTCGGGATCACCTACGGCATCCAGCCCTACAGCGGGCACACGATGGGCTGGACCAACCCCTGGGTGCTCAGYGCGATGATCGGTGGCCTGGCGATCCTGGTCGCCTTCGCGATCATCGAGTCGAAGATCAGAGAACCCCTGTTCGACGTGCGACTGTTCCGCATCCGCTCGTTCACCGCCGGCAACATCGCCTCCCTGCTGGCATCGCTTGGACGCGGTGGGCTGCAGTTCGTGCTCATCATCTGGCTCCAGGGGATCTGGCTGCCGCAGCACGGCTACAGCTTTACCGAGACGCCGCTGTGGGCGGGTATCTACATGATCCCGTTGACGATCGGGTTCCTGCTGGCCGCGCCGGTGGCGGGGGCGCTCTCCGACCGGTTCGGCGCCCGTATCTTCACGGTCGGTGGCCTTGTCATCGTCATCGCCAGTTTCGTGCTGTTCATGGTCATACCGGTGAACTTCTCCTACCTGCCGTTCGCGCTGATTCTGTTCATCAACGGCATCGGTACCGGCCTGTTCTCCTCGCCGAACCGTGCCGACGTCATGAACGGGCTGCCGRCGAACAAGCGAGGGGTCGGCGCCGGTATGACGGCGACCTTCCAGAACTCCGCCATCGTGCTGTCCATCGGTCTGGTCTTCACCCTCATCGTCGCCGGGCTCTCCCGTACCCTGCCGGCGACCATGTTCAACGGCCTGCTGGCGCAGGGCGTACCGGACGCCACCGCGCGGACGGTGGCCGACCTCCCACCGATCGGCGTCCTGTTCTCGGCATTTCTCGGCTACAACCCGATGGAACAGCTGCTCACACCGCAGACACTGGCGGCGCTGCCGGACGGTGGTGCCCACGTGACCGGACACGCCTTTTTCCCGAATCTGATTTCCGGGCCGTTCGCGGACGGCCTTGCCGCCGTGTTCGTGTTCTCGATCACAACGCTGGTGATCGCCGCGATCGCGTCCTTCGTCGCTGGATCCGGCCAGCCGACGGCACCAGCATCGGGCACCGCGCCGGTGAACGCCGAACCGGTGGGCGTCGAGCCGGTGAGCGTGCGGCGGCGGCGGGGCGGGGAACCGGGAGCGGGCCTGATTTCCGGCCATCGTCTCGGAGAAGCGGAGTCGTCCGGATATACGGGGTGACGGCCCGGGGCCCAGGCCGCGCGATCGACCAGATTCCAGCTGGAACGGCCCAGAGCCCGCTCCAGCGTTTCCGCCGGGCGGCTACCCGATGTTCGTCCCGACCTTCGGGCGGGTCTGCGGGACCGAGTGCTGCCAGTCCGCGAGCAGCGTCCGGATACCGGTGACCAGCAGCAGCGGCTGGTCGAGCATGAGATGGTGTCCGGCGAGCGGGATCTCGATGACCGGCGCGACCCGGCCGAGCAGTTCGTACATCTCGGTGCCGATGTCCGGGGTGATCAGACCGTGTTCGGCCCGGAACAGCGCAACCCGACAACGCACCTCCTTGAGGATCTGCGGGGAGGGCCGGCGGCCGCGGAAGATCCCCGGATCGAACTTCCAGGTCCAGCCTCCCTCGACAGCGCCCATGGACGACCGCGCCACGTGGTTGACGACGTAGGGCAGCATGTTGGGCTGATCGGGCACGGCCCGGAAGCGGGCCAGCGCCTCGGTCACGGTCGGGTAGACCCGCAGCGGTCCGAACGCCGTACGCTCGCGGGCGGCTCTTTCCTCAGGGGTGACGTCGGCGACGGGGGCATCGAGGATAACGATCCCGCTGATCCGTTCCGGGTAGCTGGCAGCGGCCATGATCGACGCCCAGCCGCCCATGCTGTGGCCGATCACGATCGGGTTGCCGGCCAGGTGGGCGTGTTCGGCGACCCCGACTATCTCGGCAGCCCAGTTCTGGAGACTGTAGTCATCGCGGCGCCCACTGTCGCCATGGCCGGACATGTCGATGGCGACGACCCGGTATTCGTTGTCAATCAATGGCGCTATGTGATCCCACCAGCCGGCGTGCGCGGAGCCCCCGTGTACGAGGATGATTCCCGGCCGGTCCGGTTCCCCCCAGCATCGGTAACTGATCCGGCATCCCTCGACCTCCGTTACATACTGTTCGGGCCGCCGCTCGAGTGCGGTCCGGAACCAGCCGGGAGTTTCGATGTTCATGCTCTGTCTGCCATGTCGGTCTGCCGTTCCGGTTATGCGGTGCTGGACGGTGTCGTAATCCAGTCTGACCGGAATCCTGTCATCGGACGGACCAGGACGGTCCCGATGGCAGGAATCGTTGGATGTGCTCACCTGGTGTGACTGGCGGGGCGGCTGGGGCGGAGCTGACCGAAAGCCGGCGCCGATCCGGGATCCGGCCGAGTTCTCCCGGTTTGTGTTCGTCGATATCCGTACGGCACACCGGGGATGCTCTCATGGCTGAATAGCAGCCTTCCTGTGTTGGGTGCTGCATGGTGCTCCCATGCGATATGGGAGCACTGTCGAGCGATATGGTCCCATATTGTGTGGCCCGTCGACACGRGTCGGCCCACATGGCGGGGCAGTGTGTGGTGGCGGGTTCGCCTTACCACCAACGTCAATACCAACGCCAACCGGTACGCTGCGGAGCGCGGCGCCGATAGGACATCGCCGGCTGCCGGCTCCCAGTCGTCGGGCCGATGCGAACCGGTGACGCCCGACCGAGGCTGCCGCTGCTCACTCCCGGCTGGCCGCGACGAATGCCTGGACGGTCCCGGCCGAAAGGAGGCCGAGCGGCTGGCCGTCGTCCTCGACCGTGATGGTCGTCTCGGCCGTTATGCCACGCAGTGACCTGTTGACCGCATCGGTGAGAAAGTCGCGCCAGTCGAGGAAGATCTCAGGCTGGAAGGTGTCGATCATTTCCAGCAGTGGGCGGGCGGGATCGGAAAGCCTGTCGAGATCCCCGACAGTGACGATCGACGATCGAGCAAGATCTTTCTCCAGATGCACGAGACGGGCATACTGGACATTTGCGTCGCGCATTTCCCGAGCTGCCTCGCCGCCGGTCATCGTGTCCCGAAGTTCGATGCAGGGCTCCACCTTGTCAACGAGTTCCACGACACCGGCGAGGCTTCTGACGATCTTGTTCCGTGTCACCTTGTGGCTCCTTCGGACCGCTTCGCAAGCCGGGGATCCGCGGCATCCCGGGCCGGCGGTTCCAGCTTCCGGGCCTTTCTGGCCATTCAGTCCTCTCGGATCTGTCGGGCTTCAAAGATCTTCGTGATCTTCTGGATCTTCCGTGCCTGTCGCCGGGCTGTCGAGCGCCCGGGAAAAATGATCGTGTTGTTTTCGGTCCGTGGGAGATCCGCTGGCGGGTCAGGTTCGGCGCTGTCTCCGAGCGCCCCTTTATGTCCACTGTGTCCATTGATATCCCGATCGGACTCATATCCGTAACGGACGGTTCGCGGCGCTGTCACGGTACTGGGAGGGGACTCGAGACGGGACCAAAGTCCTGGCCGTTCCGGCTCCCCTTATGGGCGCCTTCCCGATAGTCTTGTTGTGCGTCCCGGCAGAGTGGTACATGATCTGCGTTCCCCCCGTACGTCAGATCATGTCTACCCTCTGCCGGGGCCTTTCATGCTGTCCGTGACCTGTCACCGTGCCTGGTCAGACCTGGTCGGCGACCATGCGGCGGGTGTGCCGGGCGCCGCTCGTCCACAGCGGCGATGCCCCTGGACGACCAGGCCCTGCGTCGACCTCACCGGCCTTGCCGGCCTTGCCCGCCCTGTGGACACACCTGGCGGTCGGGTACTTTCCCCGAAGATCGATATTGCTACCTGTTTATGGCGCGGTGACACGAGGTAGTCTCCGGTCGTCGGCGAGCCGTAAAATGCACCCGCCGACTGATCGCAAGACCATGGTTGCGTTGTTGTGATTCTGGCTCGCGGCCGTTGTGGCCGGTTTGTCGGATCGTCCAGGTGACTTGTCCCACTGTGGTCGGACGAGTATCTGTCGGATGGGTATTGGACGGCAATGAGATCTACTATTTAATGGATACGCCAAAACGTAAACCGGGTGCTCGGCGGTCATTCCTGGGCCGGGCGGGCGGCTCTCCGGTGGGTGGCCGTGAAAAGGATCAGGGGAGGATGTCCGAGAGCGGGATGATCCTGACGGCCACCCGGTGGGCGAACCGGTAGCGTCGCTGTCCACCGTGCCCGGACCGGCAGGTGGTGACTTGACAGGACGCGGGACTCTGAAGGGGTGCAGATGCAGGTTCCATCAGCGCGGATCGTCTTCCCGGAAGCCGATCGCGCGGAGATTGCGTCGTCGGTGTCGGGGATCCTGGCCAGTGGGGCGCTGACGCTCGGCGCGTATACGAGGGAGTTCGAGGCCGCGTTTGCCGCGGCCCACGACGCCCCTTTTGGCATTGCGGTCAGTAGCGGCACAGCGGCGCTTGAGATTATTCTCCGGGCGCTGGACGTGGCGGGTTCGGACGTCATTATACCCACGAACACCTTTGCGGCCACCGGTTTCGCCGCCCTGCGGGCCGGCGCGAACCTGGTTTTCGCGGACGTGGACCCCGGCACGTTCGCGCTCAGCGCGGCCACCGTGGCCGACGTGCTTACACCGAGTACCCGGGCGGTCATTCTGGTGCACATAGGCGGTCTGATCACTTCGGATGTCGACGCTATTCGGGCACTGTGTGACGAACGGGGCATTTTTCTGGTCGAGGACGCGGCGCACGCCCACGGAGTGAGCCATGACGGTCGCCCCGCGGGGTCCTTCGGCACGGCCGCGGCGTTCTCGTTCTACCCGACCAAGGTCATAACCAGCGGCGAGGGCGGGATGATACTCACCGCCGACGAACGCGTGCGGGACGAGGCGGTGATATTCCGGGACCAGGGGAAAGCCGGTTTTCTCGGCAACGTTCACATCAAACAGGGCTACGCCTGGCGGCTGAGTGAGCTGCATGCCGTGACCGGGCTGGTACACCTGCGCCGGTTGTCCGAATTCCTCGAGGTCCGCCGCCGGGTCGCCGCCCGGTACGACGCGGGACTCGACCGTATCGACGGGATCGAGCCGGTCCGGGTGCCGGCCGGCGGGTACAGCAACTTCTACAAATATCTGGCTCTGCCGCGTCCGGGCACTGATCGGGCCCGGCTGAAAAAGGAGCTCAAGGAGCGCCACGGCGTGTCGCTGTCGGGTGAGGTGTATGAGGCGCCGCTGCACCAGCAGCCGGCCTTCGCGTCGTATGCCGGCGGCAACCTGCCGGTCGCCGAGGATCTGTGTGCCCGTCACGTGTGTCTTCCGGTCCACTCGGACATGACCGAGGCCGAGGCGGATCACGTGCTTGCGTCGCTCGCGTCCGCTCTCGAGACCCTGGCGGTACAGCCCTGATCATGTGATCATCGCTCGTAACAGTTCTCGGGGCAATTTCATCGGGCGACCMGGCCCGCAACCGACAATTCTGGACTGATGACCATGCGTATAGCCGTCACCGGAGGCTCCGGGTTCATCGGAGCCCACGTAGCGGACCGGCTCGCCGATGCCGGCCATGACGTGATTGCACTCGACCTACAGACACACAGGGCAGATCCACGCGCTGATCACAGGGTGCTCGACGTTCTGGACCTGCCCGCTGTCACCAGCGCGTTCGCCGGCTGTGAGGTGGTTTTCCACCTCGCTGGCATGTCCAATGTCGACCATKCCTTCGCCGACCCGATCCGGACCGTGCGGCTCAACGTCGAGGGCACGGCGAACGTCTGTGAAGCGGCGCGTGTTGCCGGTGTGCGCCGGGTGCTGTTCGCCAGCACCGTCTGGGTCTACGGCGCGGCCGGCGGCGATCCGGACGACCCGCACCCGCTGACCGAGGACGTCGAGTTCGCGCTGGTTCGTGCCGGTCATGTCTACACCTCCACCAAAATTGCGGCGGAGCTGCTGCTCCACAGCTACCAGCAGACCTATGGTGTGGATTTCACGATTCTGCGCTACGGCATTCCCTACGGTCCCGGCATGCGGGACGAACTGGTCCTGGCCCGGTTTCTCCGGAAGKCACTCGACGGGGAACCGCTCACGATCGCCGGCGATGGCCAGCAGTTCCGCAACTATGTGTTCGTCCGTGATCTGGCCGACGCGCACGTACTCGCCCTGGCCGACTCCGCGCGTAATGCGACGATCGCGCTCGAAGGCGATGAACGGGTCAGCGTGCTGGCGATGGCACAGGCGGTCCGCGACCATGTCCCCGGCGTCCGGATCGAGCATGTTCCGGCGCGCCCGGGCGACTTCCGGGGGCGGCCGGTGTCGAACGCGGCGGCCGAAGCGCTGCTGGGCTGGCGTCCCACCACCCGGTTCGCCGACGGGGTCCGGCAGTATGTCGAGTGGTACCTGGCCGATCGGCGGCCCACCCGTGACCAGCTGGCCCCGATACCACCCCGCCAGGCGGCCGACGGGGTCGGCGTCCCGGCGTCGTCCGAGTAAGTCATGGCCGACGAGATGGCCGACGGTCCCACGGGTGGCCCGGTGGCGGTCCCGGCCCGGCAGCCCCAGCACGCTGGGAAGCGGGCGCTGCTGCTGTCGGGCTCGCTCGGGATGGGCCACGATGTCATGGCACAGGCCTGCGCACACTCGCTGACCCTGCGTGGGTTCTCCACCCGCACGCTGGACTCCCTGCGCATGATGGGTGGCCGTGCCGGTGCCATGGGGGAGGCCGTGTTCCGAGGAATGCTGGCCGTACCGGGCCTCTACGACGCGGTGCACTTTTCGCAGATGCGGCCGGGCGGCCCGTTGGCGCGGGTGATCGAGGCGACCGCGTCCCGGTTCCTTGTCCCCAGGCTGGCGTCGACGTTGCGCGAGCAGCCGGTCGAACTGCTTCTGTCGATCTTCGCGACCGGGGCCGCGGCGGCGAGTCGGATCAAGGCCGAGCATCCCGGCATGATCACAGCGGTGTTCTGTACGGATGTCTGCGTCCACCGGCTCTGGGTGCATGACAACACCGATCTGTACCTGGTCACCTCGGCCACGGCGGCGCGATTCGTCCGCCGGTTCCATCCCCAGGCGCGGATCGCCGTCGTCCCGACGCCGGTGCGTCAACCCTTCTACGACCCGCCGACGCAGGCCGCGGCCCGGGCCGCCCTCGGCATCCCCGCTGACGCGCGCTGCGTACTGCTGATGTCAGGCTCCTGGGGCCTCGGCCCGTTGGTCGCCGGTGCCCGGGCGTTGGCCGAGTCCGGCGTGTGGGTGATCGCGGTGGCCGGGCGCAACGCCTCGCTCGAGGCCCGGCTGCGGGGGCTGGCACGCACCCGTCAGCAGGTCATCCCGTTCGGTTTCACTGACCGTATTCCCGAACTGATGACAGCAAGTGATCTTGTGGTCACTTCGTCGGGGGACACCTGCAGCGAGGCCCGCGTGATCGGACGAGATCTCCTGCTGCTCGACGTCGTGCCCGGTCACGGCCGGGACAACCTCCAGCTCGAACTCGACCGGGGCCGGGCGGACGTGACCTCCGCGGACACCGCGTCCCTGCGCCGGTCAGTGCTTGCCGCGCTGGATCGCACCAAGCCGCCCTCGGTCCGCGTGGTCGGTACGCCGGACGCCTGGGAGCAGGCGTTCGGCGCCGCACTCAGCCAGGTCGAGCTGGGTAATGGCTGGTAGGACTGGTAAGAGACAGCCCGCGCGGGCGTGGTGCGGCAGCGGAGATGGGATGGTAGGGGACGTGGGACGCAGCGGTGGCACACGTACACACCCCGGCCGGATTCCGGGCGGCGCGTGAACAACGCGCTCGCCGTCGGCGCACCGATCGCGGTCGTGTCAGCGGCCTTCTACGGGATGGCTCCCATGATCCAGGCTGTCGCGGCGCGGCAGGCACCACCTGGTGGTGGGCTCGGGCTCGGGCTGTTGCTCCGTCTTACGGTGCGCCCGTTGTGGCTGCTCGGGCTCGCGGTCGAGGCCGGATCGTTCCTGTTGGAGGTGCTGGCCCTGTCGGTGGCCCCGGTGGCCCTTGTCGCGCCGCTGATGGCGGGCGACATGGTGGTCTTCGCGTTGCTGGCCCGACGGTTCCTCGGGGAGCGGATCAGCCGGGCCGGCTGGCGCGGGATGGCATCCATGGTCGCCGGAATCGCCCTGCTCACCTTTGCCTTCAGCCGCGGCGCCGAGGTCGGCGACCGGGCGAGCAACCATGACATGGGGCTGTTCCTGGCCTGCGGGCTGACGTTCACGGCTGTGGGCGCGTGGCTGGCGAACCGGGCGGGCAGAGGGGAGCGGATCGCCCAGGCAGCGCTGCTGTTCGGGCTGTCCGCGGGGGCCTGTTACGCGATCGCGACGTTGGCGACCCGTCAGATCGGCCTCTACCTGGACGATCATGAGCTGGCCCGTCTGCTGGCCACCCCGACCCCGTACGTTCTGATCCTTTTCTCCGTGCTTGCCCTGGGCCTGGAACAGCGGGGGCTGCAGGGGCAGGCTGCGGTGATCGCGTTTCCGGTGACCAGCGGGGTCTCGGCCTTCCTGCCGGTGATGCTCGGCCTGACCCTGTTCGGCGAGTCGGCGCCCGAAGGACCGCGGATGGTGGCCTTCGTCGCCTCCCTGCTGCTGGTCGCGGTCGGGATTTTCGGTCTTGGCAGGGACCGGGTGGCGACCAGTGCRCCCGAGCCGGAATCCCGGCCCGAGTCGCTGTCCGAACGATCACAGCGATGACCTGGAAGACCCCAYCTGGTACAGCGGATCGCCGATGCCGTCCGCGGGACAGCCGCTGCCCACGTTCTTCACGAAACCGGATTTTTCATGAAAGCGTACTTCTCGTAAGGACAGCTCCGCGCGGAAACGATCTGTCGTCGGCGAACGCGGTGATCCAGGTGATTCGCTCTGCCGTTCTGCCGGACCGGCTGTCCGGAGGCGGGGCACGCCCGGACCAGCCGAGCGGATCCCGCATCGCTGGGATGCGCGGCGACAGGCGATACGGGAGAAGAACGAGACGGCCCTGATGGGTTCGTTCTTGTCCGACCTGCCGACGGATCGGCTCGGCTGAACCTGCTGACCGGGACCTGACCGGCTGGCGGTCGCGTGTACGACGGTCAGATCAGACGTGGAACCTTTCCATTGCCCTACGGACACGGGAGTTCGCCTGGGCAAAGCTGATCTTTCCGTCAACGTATGCGGCGAGGGCGGTGCGGCGCACCCGCTCGGCACGCGGATCCTCCAGCGGGGTGCTGAGCAGGTTAGTCGTGACAGTGGCCACGCTGATCACCTCCCGTTGCGCGGAAACAACAGCGACAAAAAGACCGTCTGACAGCGTCAGAGGTGCAATGGATCCAGGGAAGGGTTCGCGCTCCATGACGATCGTCGTTCGGAGCGCCGTGTGATCGCTTACCTACGTCCCGCMGACGCGTGATCGTGGCAACCAATCGGATCTGCAGGCCGGGCGGAAGGGAAGCCTGAGACGCCCCGACCCTGGGGCTTCCGCCCAGTCGATGGCGTTCATGGCACCTACGCTCCTCCACGGCAACAGCGGGTGTGGATACCCGCCAGCAGGGTCGGGATGACGTCTGCCCGCGTCCGTCGTCAAGACCAACGCTGGAAGAACCACAACCCGACCGGACAGCTACAAGAGTGCGCTGTTGTGGGCCCGATCGCAAGACCCTTTCTGTCAGGTCATCGATCTTATCCTGACAGCGACCATCGCGGTGGCTCGCCGGTCGGCCGCTGCCGGCCGGCGTTGCCGCGAACACGAAGGCCGCCTGGGCGTCGTGCCCTGGGCGGCCGGAGATTACGGCGGTCACACCTTTATATGATCATGCTCTTGCGCCTGGGACCCGGCAGCGGCCCCGGGATCCGGGCCTCGATCCCGGGTGGCCCGGTTCCCGGGGCCCGGGAAGCGAGGTCCGACGACGACGCGATCATGCTGTCCGCCGTGCCGCCGTCGATTGTCCGGATCCTTCAGCGTCCAGTTCTTTCAGCTTCGATGGAGCACCGCCTCGTCGAGAATGACCCACAGTCGGGGCGGGCTGTCGCCGGTCAACCGATTCTGCCGGTATGAATAGTTACAGAATCTTGAGGATGTGAGGAGATCTCACCGTGTTCGTTTCTGGCATGTTAATTGTGTCCTGATCGTTTGAACGGTGTTCCGGCTGGGTGCCGGTAAATGCGCGGCGGCGCGGGACCGGCGTCCTGTGTTTCATCCGGGTTCCTCCTGGCGGGGCCCGTAACGTCCGCTCGCCGTGAACCGGAGACGGACGAGGGCGTGCCTGCCCGGCGTGTCCCTGATCGGAGATCCGCGCCGGCCGTGCCAGGGGACTAATCCGTATTCGCCGGAGAGGGCCCGAGCGGCGCGGAACCGTATACGGCAGATTTGTTTTTTTGTCTGTCGGATCCCTGTCCGGCGTCGCGGGTCCGCTCAGGTAGTGTTGCTGTTCTCAGCAACGCAGGACGCGTCGAGGAGGTGAGTCCCATTCCCACGGTGTCAGGTCCCGCGGTGTCAGGTCCCATGACGTCAGGTCCGATGGCATCAGGTTCCACTGTGTCAGGCTGGGCGCTCCCACCTTACGGCCGTGTGATCCGACCGCACGGTGCGCTGGGGGCTCAGGCCTCCCGGCAGCACGAAAGAAACATGATCGTGCCGCTTTCGGYTCGCTAGGTGGCCAGGAGGGCGCCCTTCGGCATCCCGAAAGGTTCCCGTGTCGTTTTCTCCAGCACCTTCTCCAGCACCGTCGTCTCTGCCCGCCGTCGTTGCCAGGCTGCGGGCCGTCGGCTGTGTCTTCGCCGAGGATGAGGCGCGGCTGCTCTTTCGCGCGGCGCGGACCGAGGACGAGCTTGCCGCCATGGYGGATCGGCGGGCCGCCGGCCTGCCCCTTGAGCACATCCTTGGCTGGGCGTGGTTCTGCGGCCTGCGGATAGCCGTGGACCCCGGTGTCTTCGTGCCCCGACGCCGCACCGAGTTCCTCGTCCAGCAGGCTGTCGCTCTCGTCCGGCGGCTGGCCGCCGGCCGCGTCGGCCAGCCGCCAAACCGGCCGGCGGCGGTCGTCGTCGACCTGTGCTGCGGCTCGGGCGCGGTGGGCGTCGCGCTGCTTACGGCCCTGGACGCGGTCGAGTTGTACGCGGCCGACCTCGACCCGGCCGCGGTGCGGTGCGCCCGCCGCAACCTTGCCGGCGCCGGAGGCCAGGTGTACGAGGGCGATCTTTACGAGCCGCTGCCCGTCGCGCTGCGGGGACGCGTCGACATCCTGGCCGCCAACGCGCCCTACGTGCCCACCGAGGAGATCGGGCTGCTGCCTCCCGAAGCCCGTGTCCACGAGCCGCGGATGGCACTCGACGGCGGTGCGGACGGGCTTGACGTCCTACGGCGGGTGACCGCCGAGGCGCCACAGTGGTTGGCGCCGGGCGGCCGCCTGCTGGTCGAGACCAGCGGGCGGCAGGCGGCACGGACCGTCGAAACCGTCGCCCGCAACGGGCTGCTCCCACAGGTGGTCACGTCCGATGAGCTGAACGCCACCGTCGTCATCGGAACGAAGCCCACCCGGTAGGGAGGGATCCCCTACCACGGCCTGCCGGCCGCCCTCCGTCCGGCCGGCAGGCCGTGGTCCTGCGGGAGATGAGAGCTCAGGGCCGGGGGTGCGCGGACGTGGGGCTCCGGGCCTTCACCTGGCCAGAAAGAGGAAAACAGAAAGAGGAGGAGAGAAAAGAAAGAAAGAAGAAGAGGAGAAAAGAAAAGGCGAGAACGGGCAGGTGAAGATCAGTTCTGCTGTTCCGTCGGAGCGGGACGCAGAACCGCGCCCAGCGGGTGCGGCTCGTCGCCGGCCGCGTCCCGCAGGGCGAGCGCCGCTCGGTCGACGCCGTCGACGGTCCGCACGTCCGCGCCTGTCGGTCCGGGCTCCGCGAGATCGTCAGGACGGATCCGGTCGGGCACGGCTATGTAGTCACCGTCGGTGAAGGGTCGGAGGTCGGCGCCGAGCGGTGTCGTTTCCGTTTCCTGCCCGGGTGAAAGCCTGGCCACAGCGTCACGGCTCCTTTGTCACAGTGTCTGAATGGCGACGATTTCGGCTGTGCCGCCGGGGCCACTGCTGTTGGTCACCCGGACACGTACCGGTCGGCCGGAAGCCTTGGCGGCGGTGGCGATTGTCAGGACTTCTGATTCGGTCGGGTCCGRCTCGGTGTAGATCCGCCGCCATCCGACATAGCCAATCGTGTAGCGGTACTCGATCCAGGCCGTGCTGCCTCCCGCAAAGACGTTCAGGACGTATGCGTCGTAGTCGATCCACTGGCTTTGGTCCCAACCAGAACGCGCCATGACCGGCCTCCCCCTGTGCGTGGCCCAAGACGACGACCTCGGGCTTGGCTACCAAGGGTGATTTTTGCGTCGCCGCTGTGCTATCTCCAATCCGACACGGTCCACTAACCGACCCGGCGGTCCGGTCCCTCGCCGCCTGCGTCGGAAGCCGTCAACATCTCGTCAGGACGCCTGCGGCCGGTCAGAAGTCCTGCGATCAAGTTTTGTGATCAAGATGGGAAGGCCTGTGGAAGTCCCGGCAAGTTCTGAGGCTCTTCACARCATGTTCCCAGCTTCCGCGGTCATCGTCCGTGTCCATGAGCTTCACGCGGTATCCGGCCGGCGGGACACGGACGCGCGGATCGAGCCGCGTGGGCGCGGCGACGCCCACGCGGGAACCAGGTCCCCCGCGCCTGCCGGGAGGCCGGGTCGTGTCGGGCGCGGCCCGCGGCCGGCCCGTGCCGCCGCGCTGGTCGCCGGGGCTCGCCGTACGGCTCGCCCTGGCGGCATGGGGAGTCGTGGTCGTGGCCCTGTGGTGGTTCGACACCTCCGCGTCCAGCGTCCACGGTGCCGGGCCCGCCATGACCGCGGCCGGCCGGGTCAGCGGCCTGCTGGCGGCCTACCTGGTGCTCGTGCAACTCCTGTTCATGGCGCGGATCCCCGTCCTCGAACGGGCGGTCGGGTTCGACCGGCTGGCGGCCTGGCACCGCGGGCTGGGCACGAACGTCGTGCTGCTCATCGTTGTCCACATCCTGCTCACGGTGTGGGGCTACGGCCTGACCACGCATCATCAGCCACTGTCCGAGCTCGTCACAGTGGTCACGACCTACCCGGAGATGTGGAAGGCGACCGTCGGCACCCTGCTGTTCGTGGCCGTCGGGGTGGTCAGCGCCCGCGCGGTCCGGCGGCGCGTCTCCTACGAGGCCTGGTATCTGCTGCACCTCACCGTCTACCTTGCCGTGCTCCTGGTGTACTCCCACCAGACGGCGACCGGCGTGGACTTCGTCGGCCATCCGGTCAACCGGCTGCTGTGGCAGGGGATGTACCTGGCGGTCGCCGCCTGCCTGGTCGTCTGGCGGCTGGTCCTGCCGGCGGTGGCCGTCGCCCGGCACCGGATGACGGTGGAGCGGGTGGTCCACGAGGCACCCGGGGTCGTCTCGGTCTGGATCCGTGGCCGTGACCTGCATCGTCTCGGCGCGGTGGCGGGGCAGTTCCTGCTCTGGCGGTTCGCCGTCCGCGGGCATCTCGTCAGCGCGCACCCCTATTCGCTGTCCGCCCCGCCGCGGCCGGACCGGCTGCGCATCACGGTCAGGGCCACGGGCGACCACTCTCGCGCGATCGCCCACCTGCGGCCGGGCACCCCGGTCGTGGCCGAAGGCCCGTTCGGGCACTTCACCGCCGAGCACGCCACCCGGGGCAGGACGCTGCTCGTCGGCGGGGGCAGCGGGATCGGACCGGTCCGGGCGCTCGCGGAGGACCTGCTCGCCCGCGGCGACGACGTCGTCGTGGTGCACCGGGTCAGCCGGGCGGACGATCTCATCCTGTGGCTGGAGTTCGAGAGGCTGGCCGGCAACGGACGGCTGATCGTCCACCGCGTGGTCGGTTCCCGGCACGACCTCGGATACGACCCGCTGGCGGCGCGTTTCCTCGTCGCGGCCGTGCCGGACGTCGCCGAACGGGATGTCTTCGTCTGCGGCCCCCCCGGGATGACACGCGCGGTCGTCCAGGCGCTGCGCGGCCTCGGGCTGTCCGACAAGCAGATCCACACCGAGGAGTTCACGCTGAGATGAACGAGAATGCCGGAAAGCCCTACCGGGCGCGGCTCGGCTTCGCCGCGCTGATGGCGACCGTCGCCCTGGCGGTCGGCGCGAAGACCGCGACCGGGCCCGGTGAGCGGCCCGTGGCGCTCGCCGTCACGCCGGCCACAGCCGGGGCGAGCCAGCAGCCCGCCACGACGGGCGACCCGGCTCCGGCTCCGGCTACGGCTCCGACGTCGGCTTCGGGTGACGGCAACTCGACTTCGGCGTCCGGCGACRCCGGTTCGTCCGGTTCGAACTCCTCCGGTTCGAGCTCATCCGGACCAGGCTCCGCCGGTTCGCCGTCGGGTTCGGGCCCATCGGGTACGGCCACCGCCCAGACGGTGACGGGCGACGCCGTGAGCACCCGCTACGGCTCCGTGCAGGTCCAGGTCGTCCTGAGCGGAAAGACGATCACTGATGTGGTGGCCCTGCGGCTACCGGACCGGGAGCGGCGTGATATTGAGATCAACAACTGGGCGGTGCCGATCCTGCGCCAGGAGGTGCTCGACGCCCAGAGCGCCCGGATCGACACCGTCTCCGGGGCCTCCTACACCAGCTACGGTTACGCGCAGTCCGTCCAGTCCGCCCTGGACAGGGCCGGTGCCTAGCCGGCCGGGCCGGGTCCACGCCGAACCGGTGATGGGCACGGTCGTCAGCATCGACATCCGCCGCCTGCCCGACGCCGCGGAACTGGGCCCGTCGGAACTGGACACGGCGATCGCGGCGGCGGTCGCGGTGCTGCACCGGGCGGACGAGGACTTCAGCACCTTCCTGCCGGGCTCCTGGGTCTCCCGGCTGCGGCGCGGCGAGATCGGCCTCGACGACTGCCCGGACCACGTCCGCGAGGTGTACCGGACAGCCGACGCCTGCCGGGAGCGGACCGGCGGAAGCTTCGACCCGGCCTGGCGGGTGGACGGCACCCTGGATCCGACCGGTCTGGTCAAGGGCTGGGCGGCCGATGCGGCATCCCGGGCGCTGACCGACGCCGGCGCCCCGGACCACTGCGTCAACGCGGCCGGAGACCTGCTGGTCCGGGGAGCCTCGGGGACGGGCCGGCCCTGGCGGGTCGGGATCGCCGACCCCTTCGAGCGGGCCCGGCTCGTCGCGGTGGTCGAAGGTACGGATCTCGCCGTCGCCACGTCCGGTGTCTCGGAGCGGGGCGGACACGTCGTCGACCCGCGCACCGGGACCCCGGCGAGTGCGCTGGCCTCGGTCACCATCGTCGGGGCGGACCTGACCCTGGCGGACGCCTACGCCACGGCCRCCCTGGCCGCCGGCCACGCCGCGCCGGCCCTGCTCGCCGATCTCGCCCGGCAGGGATGGGCCTGGCTGACGGTCGACRCCACCGGTCGGCTGGCCCGTTCGGCCGGCTTCCCCGGTCAGGTGGYCGCCACCGCGTCCGCGCCGTCCAACGGCATCATACCGCCGGATATGCACCCATCAGAGCGGCTTTCCTCCGCACTCACCCGGTCCACTCCCACCGCTGCCGGGCCCGGATGACTGGCCCGACGCGGGAGACGGGTGAGACTGGGCGGATGGAGCGTCCGCTCAAAGTTCTCGTCGTCGACGACGAGGAGGCGATCACCGATCTTGTCGTCATGGCGTTGCGTTACGAGGGTTTCGACGTGCACGCCRTGCATTCCGGACAGGCGGCGCTGACCCGGGTCGCGCTGTCACCACCGGACCTGCTCGTGCTGGACGTCATGCTCCCCGACATCGATGGGTTCACGCTCTGTCAGCGGCTGCGCGGTTCGTGGCGGGGCATGCCAACCCTGTTCCTGACAGCCCGCGACGCCACCGAGGACAAGGTGCACGGGCTGACCCTCGGCGGGGACGACTACGTCACGAAGCCGTTCGCTGTCAGCGAGCTGGTCGCCCGGGTCCGCACGATCCTGCGTCGGGCCGGGGCCGCCGACAGCGCGCCCGGGCCACTGCGCTTCAGCGATCTCGAACTCGACCCGGAGACCCGAGAGGTGCGGCGTGGTGGGCGGCACGTGGAGCTGACCGCCACCGAGTACCGCCTGCTGCACTACCTGCTGGCGAACGCCCGCAAGGTGCTCACCCGGGCCCAGCTTCTCGACCACGTCTGGGGGCACGACTTCGGCGGGGAGGCACGGGTCCTGGAGACCTACATCAGCTATCTGCGGCGCAAGATCGACCCTGTTCCGCCATCGTTGATCCATACGGTGCGTGGCGTCGGTTACGTTCTGCGTCTGCCGCGTTGAGTGGACCGGTCATGTCGCTGCGCGCCCGGCTGCTGCTGGCTCTGGTGGGTCTGCTGGCGGTCGGCATGGCCCTCGGCGCGGCCGGTACACACGGCGCGGTGGCGACCTACCTGCGCGGCCGGCTGGACCAGCAGGTACGCGATGCCCATCCGGTCATGGAACAGACGCTCCTGCGGGCCAGCGGATACGGTGACCGCGGCTCCGGCGACTCAGGTGGTTATGATCTTGGCGAGCGCGCTTCCGGCGGGGGCGACTCCGACGACCATGACCCACGTTTCGGCAGCGCGTTCCTGGTCGGCACCTACGGGGCGTTGTATGACGGCAGCGGCYGCCGACTGGCCGAGACCAGCCCCAGTCCCAGCCCCGGCGGCCCGAGCACTCCGACCCGGCGTCCGGACGTCACACCGAGCCTGCTCGCCACCGCGCAGACCCATCCGGACCTCGCGACCGTCCCGCTGTGGACGGTGCCCGCCCAGGGTGGTGGGAGCCGGTTCAGGATGCTTGCCGAACGCTTCGACAACGCGGACGTCCTCGTCGTCGCCGTGCCGTTCACGGAGATGGACGCCACTCTCGACAACGTCACCAGGATCGAGATCGTCGCGAGTTCGGTGATGCTGGCCGCGCTGGCCGTGTCGGCCTACGTCATCATCCGTCTTGGCCTGCGTCCCCTCATCCGGATCGAACAGACCGCGGACCTGATCGCACGGGGTGACCTGACGAAACGGGTCGCCGACGCCGACCCCCRCACCGAAGTGGGGCGGCTCGGGCTCACCTTCAACGCGATGCTCACCCGGATCGAGGCGGCCTTCCAGGCCCGTGAGGCATCCGAACGGCGGCTGCGCCGCTTCGTCGGGGACGCCAGCCACGAACTGCGGACCCCGCTGACCTCGATCCGCGGCTACGCCGAGATGTTCCACCGGGGCGCCGCGAACCGGCCCGAGGATCTCGCGACGGTCATGCGCCGCATCGAGGAGGAGTCCGCCCGGATGAGCGTCCTGGTCGACGACCTGCTGCTGCTCGCCCGGCTGGACCAGCGGCCGGTGCTGGAACGCCAGCCCGTCGATGTCTCGGCCATGGTCCGTGACGTCGTCACCGACGCCCGGGCGGTCAACCCGAACCGGACGATCGAGGACGAGGTGCCGTCGATCCTCGAGGTGGCCGGGGACGAGGGACGGCTGCGCCAGGCCGTCGGAAACCTCGTCCGCAACGCCGTGGTCCACACCCCGCCCGGCACCGCGATATCCGTTGTTGCGGCACCGGGCGGGGCCGGCGCCGCAGGCCCGGATCCGGCCGCCCACCGCGGCGTGGGCCCGGCGGAGGACAGCCGAACCGGTGAGGTCGTCATCTCGGTGATCGACCACGGGGACGGCGTCCCCGAGGACGCCGTCCCGCACCTTTTCGAACGTTTCTACCGGGCCGACACGGGTCGTTCCCGGGACGGCGGCGGGACCGGACTGGGCCTGTCCATCGTGGCGGCCGTCGCCGCCGCGCACGGCGGACGGGTTGAGTACCGGCCGACCCCGGGAGGCGGGGCGACCTTCCAGCTCATCCTGCTGCCATGGTGGGCAGACCCCCGTCCGGACGACGAGGGCACCGCGACGGCATGACCGGCCGCGGGTCGTCTCCGGCAGGCATCAGCGCGCTCGCCTGACCGGATTCGTGCCCCTGCCGGGTCCGACCGGGGATCGGGATGTGCTGGCGGCTGACCGGCTCCGCCTATTCTGGGCGCATGCCGGAGCCCGTGAACTTCGACCGGATGGCCGACCGCTACGACGCGACGCGCGGCGGAGCCGAGCGTGGGCATCTCGTCGCCGGCGCGCTCGCGCCGTACCTGCCCGCCGGAGCGTTGCTGGAGATCGGAGTCGGTACCGGGCTGATCGCCAGTGTCTTCGCGAAGCGTGGTTGGTCGGTAACCGGTATCGATCTTTCCGAGCGGATGCTCGCCCACGCCCACCGTCGAATTCCGGGGCGTATCGCGCGAGCCGACGCCTCGGCGATCCCGTTCGCCGACGGCAGCGTTGACGCGTGCGTCGCAGTCCACGTCCTGCACCTCGTCGGGAACATACCGGCTGTCCTGCGTGAGGTCGCCCGGGTGCTGCGGCCGGGCGGCCGGCTCGCGGTCGCCGGCGCCGGGGAATCGGTCGTCACCTCCGACATCTCAGAGATCATCCGGTCGATGAACAACGGGCTGACGGGCGGCTCACCGCGTCCGGACGCCCCGGATGCCGTCATCCGCCTCGCGGCGCAGAGCGGTCTGCGCCTTGTCGCGGACTTCGCCATCGACCGCTCCGGCGGGYCGGCAACTCCGGCGGCCGTCGTCGATCAGATCCAGCGCCGGACGTGGTCGCAGCTGTGGGATCTCCCCACCGAGAAGTGGGCCATGTTCGTCGAACCCGCACTCGACGCGCTGCGTACTCTCCCGCATCCCAGCCGGCCCCGGCCGACCGGGGCGAGGACGCCCTCGCTCGTCTTCGAGAACACCGGTCTGTCAGCCGCCTGACCTGCGGGCTGGCGGGTTTCCGTCCAGACGGTTCTTCCCGTGGCGACGGTGAGCGTCAGTGGATGGCGGACAGCGCCTGGTTGACCGCCGCGGCGTCGAACCGCTCCGGGGCGAAGTCGATGGCGTTGTCGACGCCCAGCCATTCCAGCTTCTCGTCGTACTCGGGGTGGTCGGGATTCTTCAGCACCTGCAGCAGCTCGACATACCCCCAGATACCGCCGCAGTCCTCCGGTGGGGCGGCGCGGCGCCCGCCGGTGCAGCGGGGATAGCGCACCGCCGGGTCCGGGCTGAAAACYTTCTCCACCAGGACGTCGTGTTCCCAGCTGTCGCCGAAGTCGTAGGTGTAAAGAATCCTGTCGTTCGAGGTGGGTGCGACCTGTTCCAGCGTCACCGCCGCCTCGGCGCGGTAGTCCAGCTCCGCGTCGGGGCGGCCGAAACTGCCGTACCGGGTCTCGAAGACATGCAGATGGGAGTCGTACCAGCCGAACGCGGCCTGGATGACGTTGTGYAGCCGCTCGAGACGGATGTCGGCGGGCACCTCCAGCCGGCGCCAGATCGGCGGTTTTGTACCACGCAGACCCACTTTGATCTGGTAGATCGGCGCCGGTCCGGCTGCCTTCTTCCGTTTCGCCGGCAGCGCCACCGACGGCGCGATGCTGGGCGGGGCCAGTGCGAAGCCGTCAGGGATCAGCACGGGGCCACCGGATGTTGGCAGCGGCCGGCCGCCGCGAACGAGGCCCGCGCCGCCTGCCCGCCGCTCCAGCAGCGTCAGGCCGGGGTCGATGCCGGGGTCGAGGCCGAGGCCGTCCTCGTCGTCGGTGGGATGCGGCGCGGGCGGCCTGCTGGGCTCCGGCAGGGTTGCCAGCCGGGCCCGTAGCAGCATCGCCAGGGCCGGATAGGCCGGGCCGTCGTTGTCGTCATCGCCGTCGAGAAATTCGGCCAGGTTGAGAGCGACGTCGCCCGCGTCGTGCACCGCCCGGGCGGCGAGGGCGTTCTCGGCCTGCCAGCGGAACTCCTCCGGGCTCAGGCTTTCGGCCCTGATCCGGATGCCGTCGGCACTGGCAACGGTATGCAGCATTTCGACTGCTTCAGATAGCTTGTCGGCGTCGAGGACGAGAATGTCGACGGCGGCGCCGCAGTCGTTGTGGTCGACATTGATGATGACGGCGTGCCCGCGTCCCGCTCGATGGAACGAGCAGACCAGCATCGACGCTTCTCCCTGATCGTCGTTCAGGCGCTGAAAGTCACCGGCCGTCACCGGTGCCTCCAGTTCGTCCGCCCATACCGGGCGGACGATGCCGTCCTCGACCAGACGGTCGGCGGCGTCGCCCGCGGCCGTGCCGAGGCGGCCTGGCGCGACGGAACCGATCGCCAGCAGCGTCGCCAGCGCCTCCGCGGTGCCCGCGGTTTCCAACGCCGGGACAAGCCCGCGGACGAACGCCTCCTCGGCCTCCTCACCGATCAGGTCACCGGCCGAGAGCAACGTCGCGCCGAGAGCTTCCGCCTCCATCGGGTCGTCGACGGTGAGCAGAAGCTCCCCGCTCGCGAGCAGCCCGTCGATGACCAGATCCAGCTCGTCGCCGCCCGAACACTGCGGGCAGTCGCAGGCGTCCAGCGTGTCCGGGGTGTCCGACGTGGGCGGCACAGTGGGGCGTGACCCGCTCCTGGCGTCCCTGGAGGAAGTCCTCCGCCTGCTCCCGCGGCCACGGCTGGTGGGGCTCATATGGCAAGTCTGCCCCCATCCGCCGCGCCCGACTCGTCCGGTACCGCATGGCCCGCCGGGCAGGCCCGTCCGGCGCAGATCTCGGCGCACCCGCACCGAACAGTAGACGATGCCGGCGAACGGCAGATCATGCGGATGATGAGCTGTGTTCAGCGCCGTCCCCGCCCGCCTTCGACCTGGAGCGACATCGCATGAAGGTGACCGAGAGTCTGTATGCGACTTGATCTTCAGGAATTTTCCGGTATTCGATTCTAAGTCGGTATTCGATTTTAAGCCGGTATGGTCCGCGTCGGGACATGGGGAACGGCGGAGGCGGGATCAAAGCCCGCGAACGCCAGGCCGATGACGAAACCCGCGACCTCCTCGAGCTGACGCGCGCGGTCCAGCGGCCCCAGCACGGCCGGTACGCCGCCGACGTCCCGGACGAGCTCGCTGGTGACCCGCAACGCCGCCGCGTCGTCACCGCAGATCGCCACCGTCGTTGCCTGCCTGCCGTCACTGCCGTTGTCACCGTCACCGCCAGCGCTGGCGGGAGGGTGCGTCCACCGCTCGGCCGGGAAGAGATGGAACGCCTTCACGACGTGCGCCCCGGGTGCCAGCTCGGCGATCCGGCCCGCTCCCGAGCTGCCGCGCTCGGTGAGCAACACGCCGACACCGTGCTCCACCGCGTTGGTCGGATCGATCAACGGTGTTCCCGCGAGCCGGCCGCTGGCCGCGTCGGCGCTGCGCAGAACGTCCTCGACGCCGCTCCACAGCACGGCGAGCAGCACCGCGTCCCGCCCGGTGACGGCCTCACGCGGGGTGGCCGCGCGTGCCGACCCACCCAGGCGTCCAGCGAGCGCGTCCGCTCTGGCCCGCGACCGCCCGCCGACCACCAGCTCGTGCCCGGCGCGGGCCCAGCCTCTTCCCAGCCCCTCGGCCAGGGCTCCCGTGCCCAGGATCCCGATCCGCATGGTCCCTCCTCGTTCGCGCCGGCCGCTGCCGAAGGCAGCTGACCGCTCCGGAGACAGCGGCCGGAGACAACGGTAGGGAAGTCGTTACGCACCGATCGGTGCGTAACGAACCTGCGACGATGGCGAGTAATGAGCGAGCGTGGACACCACTGCGAGGAACTGGTCGCGGACTGCCGCATCCGAGCGGCGATCGACCTGTTCGCCCACACCTGGGATCCTGTCGTGCTGGTGGCTCTTCGTCCGGGTCCCCGTCGGCGTCGCGAGCTGCGTGCCGCGATCGGCGGCATAAGCGACAAGGTCCTCACCGAAGCGCTACACCGGCTGTGCGGCCACGGCCTGGTGGACCGCCGCGCTTTCGCGCAGGCCCCGCCGCGGGTCGAGTACGCGCTGACCCCACTGGGGCAGAGCCTGGTCGACGGCCCCGTGAAGGCGCTCGGAGACTGGACGCTCAAGCACGGCGACGAACTGCTGGACGTTCAGGAACGCCGGCGGCTCGACACGGGTGAGGGGATCGTCGTCTGACGGCCGGTGTTGCCGACGTCGAGCTCGTCGTGGGTGCCGGTGGCGTCGCGGAAGGCGGCCACGGCGCAGGCCGCTGCATGGCTCGGAGTGTCCTCGGACGTGATGACGCTGCCGACGATCGTCAGCGGTGGGTCGAACGGGATCGCGTGAACGCGGGCGGAGTCGGTTTCGGCGATCTGGTCGGCGGGCAGCACCGTCCAGCTCAGCGGGTTGGAGCCGACCTCGACGATCGTGTCCTGAGCTGTGCCGGCGGGGCGGCCGATCTTCGGGCGGGCCCCGGCCTCGCCCAGCGCGGCGTCGAGGGCGTGATGCAGCGGCGGGTCGTAGGCCCGAGGCGGGACGCGCAGGATGCTATTGCCGCGCATGGGCGGTGGATCTGGCTCACGGCTGTGCCCGGTGCTGAAATTCGGTGCATGGGTATCCGACTGGGCGTGCTGGGCGCCTTCCTGCGCCTCGCCGACGCGACTCCGGAACTGGTGGTGGAGATCGAGAAGGCCGGCTACGGCACGGTGTGGCTGGCCGCCCTTGGCCCGAAGATGCTGCGGCTCGCCCGGGAACGCACCGCCGGCACGATCCCCGTCCTGGTGACGCCCGAGCACACCCGGCGGGCGCGGGAGATTCTCGGCCCCGGCAAGCTGGTGCTGCCCGGCCAGCAGGTGGTGCTGGACACCGATGTCGAGCGCGCCCGTGCCACGGGCCGAGCCTCCGTGGTCACACCAGCCCTGCACGTCACCAACTACACCAACAACCTGCGGCGGATCGGCTTCTCCGACGCCGATCTGACCGGCTCCGGCAGCGACTGGCTCATCGACGCGCTCGTCCTGCACGGCGATGCCGCCACGGTGGCCGCCGGCATCCTGGCGCATCTCGCCGCCGGCGCCGACCACGTCGGCATCACCGCTCTCGGCGACGACCGTGCCGGCGCGCTTCACGCGATCGCCGATGCCGTCTCCAGCGCCCGCGCCTCTCGCTGAAGGCGGTCCCGGCCGGGACCGCTCGCCCGGCGGTGTGCCGGGGCTACGGCCGGGCCAGGTCGATCTTGACGGGGAACGGAACCATGGCCTCGACCACGCCGGTGTGGACGTCGCCGACCCGGTAGGTGCGCGCCGTGGGGTCGAGCACGTAGGTGTAGACGAGTGGGACGCCGGCGGCGGACTGCTCGATCCGCCAGTAGAACTGAATGCCGGCCCTGGCGTACTGCTCCGGTTTGAAGACGCGGTCGGTCGTTTCGGAGCCCGGTGACACCACCTCGCCGACCAGGAGGATGTTCTCCGGGCGCATCGGTGTGACGTCGACCGTGCTCGCCCGGTACACGACGATGTCAGGTCGACGGACGGTGAGCGGCACGTCATGGATCCGGACATCGAAATTAAGATCGGAAAACCACTCCGGCGCCCCCRCCGCTTCCATCGCGACAGCCACCTTCTTGGCGAGCCGGTTGTGTTGCAGGGAGGCGCCGGGGAGCATGGCGACCATCCCGTCCACGATCTCAATGCCCTCGCACTGCTCCTCGGACAGTGAGTCGTACTGCTCCGCCRTGATCTGCCGGTGCATCCAGGCGGGAGCGGCCACCTCCGCGGTCACGTCGCACCTTCCTGACTCGGCGTCAGGGCCGATGTTCTACGGCAAGCGTAGCGTGCCAGTCGTGTCTGTCATGGCAGGTCGTGTCTGTCGTGACGGCCAGACGTGGCATCGGAGCGGGACATGCCCTGACGGCTCCCTGGTCCCACGGTAGCCAGATCGCTTCAGGCAGACGAACCRCTGACGGACGACCGTTGACGCCGCCGAATGCCGTGATCTTGACCTGCGGGTTCTGGAAAGAACGAACGGCGCGGGGCGACGCAGCCACCAGGCGATCGGCTCCCTCGCCAGCCCGGCCCGTGGGTTCCATGGTGGAAGTGCAAGCTTCCATGGTGGATGGAGCTTCGATGGCGTTGAACATCAAAAATGACGAAGCCCAGCGGCTCAGCCGTGAGCTCGCCGAGTTGACGGGGGAGAGCATCACGACGGCTGTACTTGTCGCGGTCCGGGAGCGTCTGGAGCGGATGCGCGCTGGTCGTGATGATGGCGAGTGGCGGGTCGCCCGCATCGTTGCCCTGGGCCGTCAGATAGCAGCCGTCTCCCCGCCCGGTCCGACCATAGACGATCTTTATGATGATCGCGGCCTGCCGGCATGATCGTGGACTCGTCCGCGCTCGTCGTGATCGTCCGGGCGGAGCCTGACGCGCCTCGCTACGCCGCCGCACTGGTATCGGCGGAGCGGCCCGCCATGTCGGCGGTGAACTACGTCGAGGCGGCCGTGGTTGTCGACACGGCTCGCGATCCAGTGGCGAGCCGCAACTTCGACGAGCTTGTAAGGGTGGCCAATATAGAAGTGGTCGCGGTCACCGTGGATCAGGCGGTCCTTGCGAGGCAGGCATACCGAGATTTCGGTCGGGGTAGCGGCAGTCCCGCCCGGTTGAACTTCGGCGACTGTTTCGCCTATGCGCTGGCGGCCGCGCGGCGGGAGCCGTTGTTGTTCAAGGGGGAAGATTTTGTTCATACCGATCTGACGCCTGTTGACCTTCCTGCGGTGGCGGTCGCAAATGCCGTGACAGAGGGCGACCATGGCCGGGGCGGCAGCGAACAGTCGTCTACACAATGAGTTCGATTGCGCATCGCGGGCCGGTTGTCAGACGGAGCAGGCTGGCGATGAGTACGGGGTATGCCCGGCGAGACCGGGCATACCCTTATGGCAAGGTCACGCCACCGGCTGATGGTCGACCAGCGCCTGGCGTAGGCGGCGACGGGCACGATGGAGGCGTTGACGGGCCGCCGACGGGGTGATTTGCAGGATGCTGGCTATTTCGTCGGCGGTCAGGCCATCCCGGCAGGCCAGGGTGAGAACCATCTGACGGTGTTCGCGGGGCTACGTCTGAGCCAGGTCGCCGAGGCGGATGAGCCGCTGACGGACGACCCGTTGGCGCTGCTGATCGGCTCGGGATGGTGTCGGACCAGCTCAATCGTTGAGGACGCAACGGTGGTCGTCGTGAGGAAGTGGTCGTGAGTGTGTCCTGCGCTCCCCGCGCTTGACGGGGTGCCCGTCAAGCATCTGTCTTATAGACATTTCCCCCGCCGTCATCCGGGACTGGCGGGGCTTTTTTCTGAGTCGGCCACGTCATGTCCCCACGAGTTGTGATCTTTCTTGATTGTCAAAATGTCTGCTTCTCGGCATTCAGCCTGTTTCGGCCTCCCGTGGTTGGCTGGCTGTGGAGGGTCATGTTCGCGGCCCAGGTCACGACGTGTCCTGGTCGGCGACATCACCGAACGTGAACCGATTCGGGTGGGTTGTTTTCGTGCGCCGCTGACGGTGTGGCGGAATGGTTGAGCAGGCCGTCGAGGACGATGCCGAGAGGTGGTCGCGGCGGTCGGCAAACAGGGCGCTTTCGGACATTTTGGCCACAGCGCTTACCAGCGCGAAAACGTTGGCTCCGGTGACGTCGGCGCGGATGGCCCCGTCTCACGCTGGGCGTTTTCCAGCAGGCGGGTGCCCGCCTCCTGGAGGGCGGCGCCCGATGCCCACAGGGCCGACTCGCGGTCGTGCATCGTGGCGACCAGCGATGCCGGGAGTCCTTGGTAGACGCTGGCTCCGGCGGCGAGTTCGCGCAGCCACTCGGTCAGCGCCGCCGCGGGTGGGCGGGTCGCCGAGAGGCTGTCGGCGAGCGCGACGAGCCGGTCGAAGCCCTGGCGCAGCAGCGCCTCGCGGGTCGGGACGTGCCGGTAGAGCGTGCCGAGGCCGACCTCCGCGCGGCGGGCGACGTCGTGCAGCGACGCCTGCACTCCCTGCTCCGCCGGCACGGCTCGCGCCATGACGAGGATGTGGTCGTAGTTGCGGCGTACATCGGCGCGCCGTTCACGGTGACCTGGCGGACTCGGCCGGGGGCATCATCGCGCACCTCCCCTGGCAAGCGGAGCAGTGTTCCGTCTAATATACGGAGCACTGCTCCGGACGTTACCCCGTCCGCCGGACCCCAGGGAAGGCGACCCGACATGAAGTCCGTTCGCGTATATCGCACCGGTCCGCCCCGCGTGCTCCAGCTTGATGACATGGACCGTCCTGAGCCCGGCCCGGGCGAGGTTCTCGTCCGGGTGCACGCCGCGGGCGTGAACCCGCTGGACTGGTATGCGCGGTCGGGCTTCAGCCTCATACCCGAGTCGATGCGGCCCGCGGTCCAGTTCCCGTTCACCCCTGGGACGGACGTGTCCGGTGTTGTCGTGGGGACCGGCCCCGGCGTCACCGAATGGGCCCAGGGCGACGAGGTCTTCGGCCTGCTCCGCTTCCCGACGACGGTGGGCGCGGCGAAAGGTTACGCCGAGTACACCACCGCGCCGGTCGGCGACCTCGCGCGCAGGCCGGCCGGAATCGACCACGTCCACGCGGCGGCGGCCCCGATGGCGGGCCTGACCGCCTGGCAGTACGTCGTCGACCACGCTGCCGTGACCTCCGGGAGCACCGTGCTGGTCAACGGCGCCGCCGGTGGCGTCGGGCACTTCCTCGTCCAGCTTGCCCGCGATCTCGGCGCCCGGGTCATCGCCGTCGCGTCCACCCGCCACGAGGACTTCCTGCGCGGRCTGGGGGCCGACGAGTACATCGACTACACGACGACCGACGTCGCGGACGCGGCAAAGGACGTCGACTACCTGTTCGACACCGTCGGTGGCCCGCTCGGCCACCGTCTCACCCCGGCGATCAGGGACGGGGGAGTGCTCAGCCCGGTCTTCTTCGGTGACTACCGCGAGGACGACCTCGCCCGGCGAGGCATCCGGCTCCTGGGCGGCCAGGTCCGCTCCGACGGCCGCCAGCTCGCCGAACTGGCCGGACTGCTCGACTCCGGTGCCGTCCGGGTCGCCGTCGACAGTGTCTACCCGCTCGCCGAGGCGTGGCGTGCGCACGAACGAGCCGAGCGGGGCCACATCCAGGGAAAGATCGTCCTCAGTGTCGCCAACGGATGAGGCCATCAACGGATGAGGCCATCAACGGATGAGCGGCCGTGCGCCGTCGGGTGCCACAGCCGGGACAGCGGCGAACGGCCGACTACGATGAGTGTCTACTCGCCGCCGGGCGGTAGGACCCCGTTGTCGGCGGCAAGCCGACAGGATGTCAGAAAGCCGAACATGCTGGTACCGTCCTTGCGTAGGAAGAAGTCCACCATCCCGGTGTTGAACTCGTGGCGGCGCGCGGCCGGGACGCTGATAGCGTCCATTCCCTGGGACATGAGATGGCCATTCATCATGTAGCGCGCGGTGCGCTTGTTGCCGTCGTAGTAAAATTGTTGCAGCGAGCCGAAGAGAAAGTAGGCGACTGCTTGCTCGAACTCGTCGTCGATTTCGCTGGAGAGGAACTCCAGCCCCTGAGAGAAGATGCGGTGCAGGTTCCCGCCGCCGTGCTCGGTGGCGGGCGGTAGGTAGCGGCCGTGTTCTCCGAGGCTGACGCCAGGGGTGAGGGTCTCTCTGCCTTCGCCGCGGAAATGGCCTGACTCCAGTGCCTCGTCTCGAGCGAGCAGAAACTGGAGCCTGTCGGAGACCTCCTTGGACAATCGGAAATCGCGCGTCCTGACGAGCCGGCCGAGCTCGCTCGCCGCCTCGGCCAGGTTCAGGATCTGACGTTCGTCGCTGATCTTCCGTCCGCCGACGGTGATCCCGTCCAGAAGCGTCTGGACCTCGGGGTAGGTGAACGGGTTGCCCTCGAGCACCGCCGCGTCCCACACGTACTCCGGCAGCGACCGCTGGAACCGCCAGACGGCGCGCTCGACCGAGAATCGCGGAATATCCCGGCTCACCGTGGACCGATCCCATGTGAATCCGAGAGCGCCTAGCATCGCCCTGCTCGTCGCCATGGATCGCACCTCCTCGGACTGTACGTGACCCGCGCGTACCGCGAGCCATGCCGGTGATCCAACGATACGGCGACCACCGGGATCCCAGAGTGTCCGGCAGGCCGGCCTGCCGGAGCTGGTCGGGTCACACGTCGAGTCTCGGCGATGACGCGGAGCGGAAACCGGCGGACGCCGTGCCGCGCGCCCGGTTCGTGCCAGGGCGCCTCCAGCAGCGGCTGTGTCGCGGACCGGTCGGGGACGGCGGCGATGATCCTGTCGGTCCGTTCGCGCTGATATCGCCCACCGGGCCGGCCGTACCGGCGAGCAGGCTCGCCGCACCCTCGCACGGTCGCGCCGGATCGGGCAGGCAGAGCTGATCGGGGCGCCCCCCGGTCCCGGATCGCGTCGCGGCGTCTGGCGGTCCACCGGACGGCGCCGGTCAGCCGGCACGCTGACCCGGCGGGCCGCCCGAGCCGGCTACTGTCAGGGCCGTGGGCCTGCACCTGAGCCAGGTCGAGGCAGCGGACGAGCTGCTGACGAACGACCCGCTGGCGTTCCTGATCGGGATGGTTCTTGACCAGCCGGTTTCGCAAAGAACGAACGTGGCCTCGCCGGCCCACTCCTGAAATTGGGGGGCACGTGACATTCGGCGTCCATGCTCCGGACGGAGAGCAACCTTCTCGGGGTTTTGTCCGGGGCAGTGATGAGGGCCAGCCGATCGACCTGCCGAACTGGTCGATGCTCGTCAAGGTCACGGCCGGCGACACCCTCGGTCGGTTCACCGTACTGGAGGGGCGGATGGGCGGGCGGGAACCTGGACCGCTACCGCATGTTCACGAGGGCCATGACGAAACGTTCGTGGTCCTCGAAGGCCGGCTGCGGTTCCGTGTCGGGGATGGCTTCCACACCGCCGTTGCCGGCGAGACGGTGTTCGCCAGCCGGCGGCTGGCACACGGTTTCGGTAATCCCTTCGAGGAACCGGCCCGTTACGTCGCTATCCTCACCCCCAGCGGCTACGAGGACTACTTCGCCGAGGTCGCGGAGCATGTCGCCAGGACCGGCGCCACGCCCAGCCGAGCCCTGACGCAGGAACTGATGGCGCGCCACCGGACGGTTCTCGCGCCGCCCCTGCCCGACCCCGATGCGGCCCCGCCTCGATAGCCGGTCACGCACCCTGTGGACGGGGCGTCGGCGCGCGCCCCGCCACCGCGGCCCCTCGACGGGAGACTGTCGATGCCTGGCGTCGAGACTGCCGACCTCATGACGGTGGACCCGAGCCGAGGAAGCTGCGGTGATGGCGTGGGACTGCATCTGAGCCAGATCGAGGAGGCGGACGAGCTGCTGACGAATGATCCGTTGGCGCTGCTGATCGGGATGGTGCTGGACCAGTGGGTGTCGGAAAGAACGAGTGGAACGGGGCGATCCGCTGCTGCGGACAGCGGCACGCCCCGGTTGTGACCAGTTCGTCCGCTCAGATACGCCGCAGCTTCTCCGGATTGCGGACCGCGTCGATGCGCGTGATGCGACCGTCGCTGACGACGAACGAGAGTGCCGCGCGATGGCCGTCGCCGCCTGGGAGTACCACCCCGAGCCGTCCGTTGATCTTGATCTCGATGGCTTCGTGACTGAACGTGCGGCTGAGCGCCGCCCACGCGCGCGACCCGCGGCCCTCCCCGCAGCGGCTTGCGGGAGGCAGTGGCGCGCCCGCCGCCGTCCGACGTCCAGAGGACGTCCGGATCCAGCACCGCGGCGAGGCCCTCAAAGTTGCCCTCGGCGACCGCCTGTGCGAACGCTCGTACGGCGCGGTCGTGCTCGGCGCCCGAGGCCACGAAACGGGGGCGCTCCTGCCTGATGCGGCGGCGYGCGCGTGAGGCTGACTGCCGCACCGCCTGGGTCGTGCGGCCGACTATCTCGGCGATGTCGGCGTACGGCACGTCGAACACGTCGTGCAGCACGAACGCCGTGCGTTCCGCGGGTGACAGGTGCTCAAGGATGGCCAGCAGCGCATAGCTGACCGACTCGTCCAGCGTGACGCGGTCCGCCGGGTCGTCCGATACGAGCGGCTCCGGAAGCCATGGGCCGACATAAGTCTCCCGGCGCGCGCGCGCTCCGTAGTCGATCGAGCGCGAGCCGGGCGACGACCGTCGTCAGCCAGCCGCCGAGGTTCTCGATCGCCCGGACGTCCGTGCGTTCCAGCCGCAGCCACGCCTCCTGTACGACATCCTCCGCCTCACCGATGTCGCCGAGCTCGCTGTAGGCGAGCTGGATCAGCCGTGGACGAGCCTGTGCGAAACGCTCCGCGACGCTCATCGGGTGATCTGGCTCCAGATCTCGGTGCCGGCGCGCAGGCGCGGCGTCCAGCCGCTCGCCTCGCGTAGCCGGCGGCTCGACACCCGCTGTGAACGTGCCATGGGCCCGTCGCGTGGTGCCTGGCGGCGTAGCGCGTCGCGCCCGACAGCGGCGGCCAGTGCGGCGTCGATCTCGGCGTTCGTGGGTGGGTCGGCGTCGACGACGTTGTAGGTTCCGGCTGGTATGGACAGCGCGGCCGGTATGGCTGCTGCCGCGTCGTCCAGCCAGATGGTCGGCCGGTAGGCGCCGGGGGGTCCGGCGGCTGTCGAGGTCCCGGCGTGCGCGGCCTGGAGCGTGGCCAGTGTGGATCCGCTGTCGGGTCCCATGAACAGCCCGAAGCGCAGGACGACGGTGTCGCCGTCGAATAGCTCGCGCGCGTTGCGCTCGGCCGTCAGCGAGCTGCTCGTCACGCCGCCGCCGGTGACTGGGGCATCCTCGTCGAGCCACGTCTCGCCGCCCTCGGTGTATACGAACGCGATCGACTCCTGGACGAGGCGCCGTGCCCCCGCGGCCTGCACGGCACGCGCGATGGCCGCCGAAGCTTCGATACGCAGACGGTCGTTCTCCGCCCACGCGGACGGGTCGGCCATGCGGTCGGGGGTTGGGATGTGTGTCAGTAGGTTGACGACAGCATCGGCTCCGTCGAAGGCGTCGCGCAGCGACGCCTCGTCGAACACGTCGCCGTCGACAGCGCGTGCCCCAAGGCTCTCGAGCCGCTCACGGCCGGGCGCGGACCGCGTCACGCCCGTGACGCGGTGGCCCGCGGCGAGCAGTTCGCTCACGGCGCGCCGCCCGAGCACACCTGTGGATCCGGTAAGCACGATCTCGCTCATACCTAACTGGCGACGTAGCCCGCTTGATCGTGACAGCATGTTCAGCCTCGGGTGGTCGGACGGCCGCGAGGCGCATCGACGGACCAGCAGCGCGACCGTCGCTGCGCCGAGGTCGGCTACGGTGATGTCGTGGGACTGCATCTGAGCCAGATCGACGAGGCGGACGAGCTGCTGACGAATGATCCGTTGGCGCTGCTGATTGGGATGGTGCTGGACCAGCAGATTCCGTTGGAGCGGGCGTTCGCTGCGCCGTACGAGCTGACTCGGCGTCTGGGCCGGGGGCTGGATGCCGATGAGCTGGCGGGGTTCGATCCGGACAAGCTTGGCGCGCTCTTTTCGCAGCAGCCGGCGTTGCACCGGTTCCCCGGATCGATGGCGAAGCGGGTGCAGGCGCTGTGCCGGATTGTCGTGGACACCTATGACGGGGACGCGGCGCGGGTGTGGACGACCGCGGCTGACGGTAAGGAGCTGTTGAAACAGGTGTCGGCGTTGCCGGGGTTCGGCGTGCAGAAGGCGAAGATCTTCGTGGCGTTGCTCGGCAAGCAGCTCGGCGTCACCCCGCCCGGCTGGCAGGAGGCATGCGCCCCGTTCGGGGAGGAGAGCAGCTTCCGTTCCGTCGCGGACATCACCAGCCCTGAGACCCGCATCAAGGTCCGCGACTTCAAGAAGGCGATGAAAGCCGCCGCCAAGGCGTGAAGCCCTGATCGACTCTCGTCGCCGCGGCCTTATTGTCGGTGTCCACCTTGTTCTGTGGCGCGAGGGCCGCCGGATTCTGCTGATGTCTATGTGATGAGTTCGATGGCGCAGCGGGGGCCGGCCGCGGCGGCGTACTTGGCGTCGCAGGTGAGAAGGACCGCGTCGATCTGTTCCGCCAGCGCGACGTAGCCGGCGTCGTGGGCGGTCATGTTTTCCCGCAGTTCCCAGACGCGTTGAGCGGTCGGCCCGCCGAGCGGTTCGCGACGGAATCGAGGCAGCGGACGAGCTGCTGACGAACGACCCGTTGGCCCTGTTGATCGGGATGGTGCTGGACCAGCAGGTATCGGAAAGAACGAATAGGACGTCAGCGTTCGGGCGTGGCCAGGATCTTGAAAAGCATGGTGTTGGCGTCGGTGAGCGTCTGGACGTCGACCCGGCGCAGGCACTCTTCTAACGCGGCCCTGGCCACAAACGTGACCAGGCCCATCACAGCCCACTGACCCTCGCCCAGCCTGACGCAGAACCCCTCGTCGGTGGCGTGCTCCACGACGAGTGCAACCAGCACGGTCGGCTCATCGACGATCTCGTTGTAGACCGTGGAACTGATGACCAGCACCGCCTGGGGCGTCGGCCCGGTGCGGGTGGTCCAGATCTCGCCGCGCCGCGGCGATCTCATTCGGCGGCGTCCCCCAGGTTGGGCAGGCCGGCCGCTGCGAGTGCCCGCTGGTTGGCCTCGCCGAAGGCGAGAGCCGCGTGGGTGACCGCCGGGTTCGTCCGCACCCAGGCGGCGTGGGCCGCACAGCGCCGGCGCATGTCCTCGGCGTCGAGCACGCGCTCGACCCACGCGTTCATCGACGTGTCCTCGGCCTCGGCATACGGCTTGACAGCCTCGTACGCCTCGTCCGAGAGCCGAAGCGTGATCGTCCGCGTCATGCGCAATATGCTAGCAAGATCTGACAGCAATACTCGTGGCAGGCTGGAACGAGTCGTCGCCGTGCCCTGCCATGAGGTCGCCGTGCCCTGCTGTCAGGAAGAGCCGCGGTGTTCCCCGGCGTCGCCGGCCGGCTCACCGAGAAGTTCCTCCCGCTGGTCCGTGAGCTGCCCACCGGCGCGCCGCTCGCCGCGACGCGGTCGGCTACGTCATGACCCACGAGTCGCTCGACTGAATGAGCCGCGTCGCGACGGGCGCCCGCCTGGGGAGGCGGGCTATCCAGCCCGCGCCTCGCCGGGTTCGGTGCCCGCTGTGGGGCCTTCAGGTAGTCGCCGTGACCGGCTTGGACTGGTATCTCTCTGCACGGACCGCCCTTTCATGCCTTTATTCCGAGCAGTTCCACTTCGAAGCGGAGAGTGGAGTTGGGCGGGATGACGGGCGGGAAGMCGCGGGAGCCGTACGCGAAGTCAGGTGTGACGGTGAGCACAGCCTTCTGACCGAGCGATAGCTGAGGGACCCCCTCATCCCACCCTTTGATCACCTTGCCGACACCGATCTGGGTCACGAACGGCGAGCCTCTGTCACGGGACGAGTCGAACTTCGTGCCGTCGAGCAAGGTGCCAACATAGTGAATCTGCACCGTGTCCCCCTTCTGGGGGAAGGTCTTGCCGTCCCCCGGCGAAAGGGTCTCAACCGATACGCCCATGTGACCGGCCTTTCCTCGATGATGGGACCATCCCCCAGCAGACCCGCCCTGGCTGGAGCCGAGCACACCGCCGTCACGGATCTCCGCACCTCGCGGGCAAGAACCGGGGGCGTCCAGGGAAGTACGTCAGGCGAACTTACCTCCTCGACTCTCGTTCGAGCCTGCTCGTCCGACGGCCCGCCACGGCAGCCGATCAGGCCGCTTCGGTGAAGCTGYCGCGCGCCTCTTGCCGACGGCCTGCCGCATTCTGGCGTTGGCGTGCCGCGCTCTGAGGCGAGCGGTGCGGCGCCGCCTGCCGCGCGGTGAGCGACGGAGCGGTGGGCGGGGCCTGAGCCTCTAGATCGTTATGATGTTGATGAGGTCCTCGAGACCGGCGAGGTCGGCGGCGTTGCGGGTGTAGACGCTGGCTTCGTGGGCGTGCGCGGTGGCCGCGATCAGCAGGTCCATCGTCCGGGCGCGCGGTTGGCGTCCGATCTCGACGACGCGGGCAGCGAGCCGGCTGTAGCTGTCGGCGACGGCATCGTCGACGGGTAGCGGGTCGAATCGTCGTTGCAGTGCGCTGAGACGGGCGAGCCGGTTCRCGCGGGCCTCGGAGGTCTTCGCGACCAGGACGCCGAACTGGAGCTCGGCGATGCTGATGACGCTGACCGCGAGTTCGCCGGGGATCGGCGCGATATTGGTGGCGATCAGCACGCTGGTGTCGAGGATGYCACGGTTCACCGATCTTCCCAGGGGTCTGTGACGGTGCCGTCGACGAGGTCGCGATCACCGGGCCAGTCGGTGTCGGCCGGCAGGACGAAGACATCCGCGAGGTCGTCCCAGCGCCGCCATGCGCGCGGGGTMACCGGGCCGAGAACGGCCGCCGGCCGGCCGGAGACGGTGATGGTCAACCGCTCGCCGGCCTGGGCGCGCCGCACCAGTTCGCTGGCATTCTGCCGCACCTCACGAAGCCCTATCTCATTCACCTTTCCAAGGTAGCACTTGTGCTACCTGCTGGCGTGAGTTGAGCTGGTTCAGGTGGTRGCTACCAGCACGTCCTCTCCGGTTGACGGGCGCAGGCCGTCGGTCCGACCGGCGAGGTAGCGCTCGGCGAGCGCGGCTCCCGATACGTGTCGCAGCCAGCCGGAGATGCCGTAGCCGAGTTCGATCAGGCGCCTGCGCTTCCAGGCATGGGGCGGGGCTGGTCGACCTCGAACACCGTCAGACGAGCGGCGATCTCCAGCCTGCGCTGGGCGAAGGTGTYCAGGCCGGCCCCCAGGATGACCGCGGTCTAATGCCCGATCGTCGAGGACGTACCCGCTCATGCGATGGCACGTGCCTGATGAGCGGCAAGCGTGGTGATCGCAGCCTGCCCCAACACGGCCACCGGGCCACGATCGTCTACTGTACGTAGCCGATCTGCGACAGCGTTCAGTTCGGAGGCTCCAGTGGCCCGCGGAGGAGGCTGAGTCGATTCTCCAGTGTCTGGCCACCGGCCAGGACGGGCTGCTTGACGTCTCACGCTCGACCGCGCGCCGGCGCTACGGCCGCTACCGGCTGCGTGAGCACGCCCGGATGGCGCTCGGGACGGCTCTTGTCTATGGGTGCGCAACGTCGACGAGATCGACCGGCGGGTCGTCGAGCACGTCTGGGAGTACGGCTGGATCACGAACCGGACCGTTCAGAACCTGTTCACGGTGGACGTCTACCAGGCACGTCGCTGGCTGGCTGATCTTCGTAGGCGGGAGCTGCTGGTGCAGATGACCGAGGGGCGGTCGTCCGGGCCAGGAATCCGGTACGGGCCAGGCCCCGAGTTCCCCGGCCGGCCAGGGCGGGACCAGCCGGGCCGAACGAACCGGCCGGATTCGCTGGACCAGACGGCCCAGACAAGGGCGACTGGTCATGAGCGGGATGGTGCCTGACAGCGGCTCCTTCCGTCTTGCTCCGCCCTCGTTGTCTCCGACCAGYTTCGGAGGAGGAATCGAGGTTGGTCAGGATTCCGCGATTGTCCGGGTCCGGGACGCTCGGCGATTTCGGCGCAGGATGGTGAATCCCAGGGGCGCGAGCAGCAGTACGGCGATGTCGATCGCGCCAATTAGGTAGTTCCTGCTGGCTGTCGATGTTGTTTTCACGGGCACTGCCGCACCGGGGCGACGGGGGAAGGTGACAGTGGCCTGGGCGCTCTGTTCGGTGAGCCCGCTCTTGAGGTGAATCCGCGCCTTCCACGGGCCGTCGGGTAGTTGGCTGTCGAGTACCACTGTGACCGGTTCGGTCTGGCCGGGGGCGAGAGTTGTGCCGAGTTTCGCTGGGAAGGGCCGGGTGTTCAGACCACCGGGACCTTCGGTGAGGGTCAGCTCGCCGCTCATGTCCAGAGCCCGGCCGCCGGTGTTGTGGACCTGCGCGGTGAGGGYCGGCCGCCCGTCGGATAGGCGTTTCGGTGTCAGCGAGTCGATGGTGAAGTTCGGCGCTGGGGGTCCACCCGGTCCGACGGCCAGGTAGACCCGGATGCCGACCCGGTTGACTTCGACGACGCCTTTGTCCTGCGACGCGGGCGCGGTGGTTTCGGCCCAGATGCCGGCGTAACGCTCGCCGGGAGAGGCGTCACGGGGCACCGTGATGGTCGCCGTGACAGGGGCGGAGGCGCCGGGCGGCAGGACCAGGGTGCCAGGGTCCAGGCTGATCCAGGTGGTCAGGTCGTTGGGAGTGCGTCCGGCGGCGATGTTGAACGTCCCGTTTTCGACTGAGGCTGCGCCCGGGTAGACCGTCAGCCGCGCTTCCGAGCCACTTTTGTTGGTGACTTCGATATGCCGATGGATCACGGCGCCAAGTGGCAGGTAGTCGACGATGTAGATCCGCGCTCGCGGGTTGTCCCGTTCGTTGGTCGGGGCGTCCAGCAGCCGGATGCCGATACTTCCCGGCTGGGAATCCGCAGCTCGCGCGGGTGCGGTGAGCGCACTTGTGGCCGGGATGAGCATCCCGGCCACAAGCACGGCGAGTGTGGTCAGAACACGTCGCACGGTAGATTACGCTCCGTCAGATGACCGAGTGAGTGACGACCGAGCTGTAGGTTCCGGAGATCGCCCCTGCGGGAATGGTCGCGGTAATGGTCGGATTCCACGTGGCCGTGTTGTCGCCCCCACCAGGCCATGTGGGGTTGAGCACGACCGGGTTCTGCGGAGTCGTGGAGAGCGTCAGGGGTGTGGTGATCGTCCATTGGCTGATCGGGATTCCGGTGGATGTGACGACGCCGGTGTCGTATGAGGCGGTGAGAGTGTGCGTCCCGTTTTGGAACGGTGTCGCCGAGACCGAGGCGGTCCAGGACGCGGGGTCGACGCTGCGGTTGTCGGTGACCGTCACCGARCCCAGTTGGCCGCTGAGCGTGGACGAGGTCACTGGTCCCGTGGCAAGCGTGACCGGGCCGGCCGGCACGCTGATGTCGAGCGTTCCCCCGGTCAGGTCGAAGTTTGCCGTGGTATTTCCGGATCCGGCTGCCGCGGCGGGTAGTGCGGTGGCGGTGGCCAGGACTATGGCCCCCAGGAGAGTCGGCGTGATCTTGCGCAAAGCATGCCTCACAGTGGTGATTAATGATACGTCCTGATTTGGACGGAATTGACCCGATCTGGGTCGCAAATCAAAAGATACTACTCTCAGTGTGCAGACTTTAACTATGAGTAATGCAGCGTGTCGTGGTGTGCCATGGCCGGCATGACCGGCAGGTCGCGGAAGGCCGTGCCWCAGGGCGCTGTCATGATCTGCCTGGCTTTGGCCCGCGGTGGCCATCGGGATGGACCGAGGAGCGACAGCCGGAACCGGACTACGTCGGGTCGGCCGTAACGTCCGGGCCCGGATCGGTACGGACCTGCTCCGCCGGGCTTGGCCCGATCAGCTGGCCAGCAGGACGGCGGGCGGGAAGGCGCAGATGGCGGCGGCGGTGAGATAGATCGCGATATGGGCCCACAGCGGCGCCCGGCGCGTGGGCTCCAGCAGGCGCGAGATACGCGCGATCACCGGGGCGTGGATGGGGGAGGAGCTGGTGGGCCGGGACGTCAGGTGGTCCGCCGCGCCGCCTTGACCGCCGCGGCCGTTCCCGGGCCACCGGCGCGCGGAGCCGGCTCGGGCTCGCAGGCCCCTGCCGTAGCCGCTCGCCCGCGATGAGCGGATCGCCCTGCCATGGGAGATGCCGGTGATGCCGACCGCGCCGGCCGGTACCGGGGAGCGGGCCACCCCGAGCCGGGCCAGCGCCCGGGCCAGGGTCCGGCAGCTGGTGCGACGGGCGGCGGTGTCGTCGGCGAGCATCTCGACCAGCAGGGACACCGCGGCGGTCGCGTCGCGCGCGGGCGGGAGGAACGGGAAGGTCTGCTGCCAGGCCACGAAGGGCTGGATGACGAGGTCGTGCCGGCCGCGGGCGTGCGCCTCCTCGTGCTCGAGGACGGACTCCAACTCGTCCTGGGCGAGCGCGGCCAGCAGCCCCCTGGAGACGACGACCCGGGTGTGGCGGACGCCGGGCAGGCAGTAGGCGACCGCGACCGGATGGTCCAGGACACGCAGCCGTCCGCGCCGATGGATCTCCCCGGCGCAGGCGGGCAGCCCGTCCGGCGGCTGGCATCCGCCGCCCCCGGCGTCCCCCGGCCGGGCGGCTGAGGACGCCGCTGTCGCGTCGTGCTCGCCGTGGTCCTGGCCAGCGAGGTCGACCAGGTGGCGGTGGTGGCGACGATGCCGCAGGGTCTGCGCGGTGGACAGGGCGAGGACGCCGAACAGTCGGGCGGCCAGCGCGGACGCCACCCCGAGCCCGATCACGTTGATCCAGCCGAGCCCGGCGAGGGGGTCGCCGGCGGCCACATGACCGGCGTGGTCGAGCACGCCCAGCGGCAGGTCGGTGGAAAGCGGCGCGAACGTGAACGCGATCACCGCGAGCAGCGCCGACACTCCGCCGGCAAGCCCGATCGCCTGCCACAGCACGATCGCGGACCGCGGGCAGCGGGACGGCCAGTGCGCCCTGGCGAGCAGGCGGGGAACGGGCCATGCGAGCACACCTGCGAACAGAGCGAGGATGGCCGCGGTCGTCATAGCGGGTGAACAGTACCTCTGGCCGCAGACAGAGGTTCGGTTTGAGCGTGTGTCGTGTCCGTTACGGCGTCCGATACGAAGGTCACGAGGCGGTGGCCTCCGGGCTGGTGATCTCCGAGCTCGCGATCTCCGACACGGTGGCCGTGCGGCGGGTGCCCTCGGCGCCGGCGTGTTCTGGCATGTCGGAGCCCCCGCCTGCTTCCGTGTCGGTCGCCTCGCCGAGGGTGCCGATGGCGATGCCGGCGGCGGCGGTGGCGACGGCGGCGAGAGTGGTCGAGACAGGATCACCTGGGGCGAGGCCGGTCCCGGTGACGGTCGCGTCGTCGTGTTCGGGTGCGGCCTCCGGTGACGGGGCGAGGGCCCGGCGCAGGATCTCGGCTTCGGCCGGGGAGACGGAACCGACGAAGCGCACCAGCGCCGAGCCGCGGTCCTCGGTGGTGTCCAGGGCGGCGAGCATGGCCTCGGCGACGACGGCGTCCCGGCTGCTCGACGCCCGGTAGCGGTGCGCGCGTTCCGCGCGTTCCCGCTGGACGAAGCCCTTGCGCTCGAGGCGCTCGAGCACCGTGAGGACCGTGGTGTAGGCGAGGTCGCGTTCGTGGTCGAGCTGGGCAGCCACATCACGCGCGGTCAGCCAGACGTCGACGTCCCACAGCACGTCCATGACTGACCGCTCAAGGTCACCAAGGCGCGCCATGTATCTCACTGTACGACGCGCCACGAAATTCTGTGCCCCCATCGCCCCATCGGGAGTCCGGCTGTGACCTTGTGGCCGACGGCGGATGCTGCCGGCGGACGTCCCGTATTCTACAAAGCGTAGAAGTTCGACAGAGCGTAGAAGATCTCCCGTTCGCGTGGGCTCCGGGTGGGCGCCGTGGGGCGGGAGGCAGGAGGGATCACGCATGATCCTCGCCGCGTCCACGGATCTTGCTCGTGGCCAGACCGCGTTCTCGCTGGCCTTCCACATCTGTTTCGCGGTCTTCGGGGTGGGCCTGCCCTGGCTGCTGCTGTACACCGAACGCCGCTGGATCCGCACGGGCGATCCGGTCTGGCTCGCCCTCACCCGCAGGTGGGCGCGGGCGTTCGCCGTGCTGTTCGCGGTCGGCGCGGTGTCGGGGACGGTGCTGTCCTTCGAGTTCGGCCTGCTGTGGCCGGCGTTCATGGCCCGTTACGGAGGCGCGCTCGGCCTGTCGTTCACGCTCGAGGGCTTCGCGTTCTTCATCGAGGCGATCTTCATCGGCCTGTACCTCTACGGCTGGAAGCGGCTGTCCCCACGGGCCCACTGGCTGACGATGTTCCCGATCGCCATCGCGGGCACCCTGTCCACCCTGTTCATCATCACCGCGAACGCGTGGATGAACGTTCCGCGCGGCGTGCGGGAGGTCGGCGGGCGGGTCGTCAGCGCGGAGCCGCTCGCGCCCTTCCTCTCCCCGGCCACCCCGGCACAGGTGATCCACATGCTGCTCGCGGCGCTGATGTGCACCGGCGGTGCCGTCGCCGGCGTATACGCGGTCGGGATGCTGCGCGGACGCCGGGACGCCTACCACCGCCGCGGCCTGCGGGTCGGCCTGGTCACGGTGCTCGCCTGCGCCCCGCTCCAGGCGGTCGTCGGCGACTGGGCGGCGCGCGTGGTCGCGGCCCAGCAGCCGCTGAAGCTGGCCGCGATGGAAGCCCTGTACCAGACACGGTCATACGCACCGCTGACCCTCGGCGGCATCTACGACGACGCCACTGGCGAGGTCCGGCACGGCATCGAGATCCCCGACCTGCTGTCGTTGATGACCGGCTGGAGCCGTGACCACGTGGTGACGGGACTCGCGGCCGTCCCACCGGAGCAGCGCCCGAACGCCCTGCTCGTCCACCTCGCCTTCGACACGATGGTGGCCCTCGGGACGGCGCTCGTCGGGCTGGCCGTGGCCGTGGCGGTGGTGGCGGCGCGCCGTCGACGGCGTGGCGTCCGCCCGACGCTCCCGACCGGCCGGGGCTGGCTGCTGGCGGCGAGCGCCACCGGGCCGGCATCCATGATCGCGATGTTGGCCGGCTGGGAGGTGACCGAAGGTGGCCGGCAGCCCTGGATCGTCTACGGCCGCATGCTGGTGACGGACGCGGTGACCCACAGCCCCGGCCTCGGCTGGGCCTTCGGCGGCACGCTCCTGCTCTATCTGGGGCTCGCAACGGCGCTGGTACTCATCCTGCGGCGGATGGCCGCCGGCGGACCCACCTACGAGGCCACGCCCGAGAGCACGTCCGCGACCACGTCTGAGAGCACGTCCGAGGCGGCGGGTGCCGTCACGGCCGATGCGCTCCCGGCCGATGTCTCAGCGGCTGACGGGCCGCCGGCTGGCAGGCCGCTGGCTGGCAGCACGCCGGACGGCGGCGTCGCGGCGGATGCCGTACCGGAGGCCGGGAGGGGCGAGGCCGTCCCGGCGGAACCCGCGCGATCGGCCGGGGCGAAGCGATGACCGCCGCGGACGCCCTGCTGCTGGTCATGGTCGGCGGGCTGACGGCATACGCGCTGCTCGGCGGCGCCGACTTCGGCGCCGGCGTGTGGGACCTGTTCGCCCACGGACGGCACGCCGCCGAGCAGCGGGCACTGATCTCCTCCGCCCTCGGACCGGTGTGGGAGGCCAACCACGTCTGGCTGATCTTCGTGATCGTGGCGATGTTCTCTGGGTTCCCGGAGGCGTTCGGCGTGCTCGGCAGCACGTTGGAGCTGCCCATGGCGCTGGCGCTCGTCGGCATCGTGCTGCGGGGCAGCGCCTACGTCTACCGTGCCTACGGCGCCGGGGCGGCCGGCCCCGACCACTGGTGGGGGCGGGTGTTCGCGGCCGCGTCCACGGTCACGCCGTTCATGCTGGGCGTGTGCGGCGCGGCCATGGCCAGCGGGGTCGGCCGCCGCGATGCCGCGGCCGCCCCGTTCACCAGCGCGTTCGGGCTGCTGGCCGGCGCCTTCGCGGTCGCCGCGACCGCTTTTCTCGCCGCCGTCTACCTGTGCCGGGACGCGTCCCGGCGACCGGGGAGCGAGCATCTGGTGGCCGGTTTCCGGCGCCGGGCGCTCGGTGGCGCGATGGTCGCGGGGGCGCTCGCGGCCGCGTTGCTGCCGTTGCTGTGGCGGGACGCGCCGGTGGTCGCGCAGCGGTTCCCCACCCGTGGCGTCCCGTTCGTGACCGTGTCGGTGTGCGGTGGGGTGGGCGCGCTGGTCCTGGTCTGGCGGCGGCACTACACCGCGGCGCGGCTGGCGGCGGGTCTTGCGGTGGCCGGGGTGCTGTGGGGCTGGGCCGTCGCCCAGTACCCGGACCTGGTGGTCGGGCAGGTCGCCGTCGCCGCGGCCGCGGCACCCGCGCAGAACCTGCGGGCCATGCTGATCGCGATCGGCTGCGGGGTGGCTGTCCTGCTACCGGCGTTGCTCCTGCTGTTCAGGGTGTTCGCCGACCCGGAGCCTACCGGCGGCGAGCCGCGTCACTGACGCCGTCCCGCCGTTCAGCTGCCGTTCCGCCGGCGCTGGCTCGCGCCGGCCCGCACCGGGCGTATGTGTACACAACGCCCGGTGCGGGCGCGGACCGGTGCGTGGGCTGCCGGCCCGGTCGGCCGATTCGCTCGGGCCGTTACGTTCGCCAGGTGAGGCTAACTGGCGACGGGCGGGCAGCGGCGCGAACCGACACCGGCACACGCACCGGCGACACCGCCGGGGCGGCCCCGGGAGGGCGACCGCGGCACGAACCGGCCGGGAAGCTTGGTCACGCTGCGCAACCAGACAGCAGTCCCAGAGGCCCTGGCGGCTTCAGCGGTGACGGCGGTGACGAGCGCGGCAGCGACCACGGAGGCGACCATGGCGCCGGTCGCGTGCGTTCCCGGCGGCTGCTCACTCACGAGGTGTGGCTGGTGCTGGGCGTCTCGCTGGGGGCGTCCGGACTGTGGGCACTCGTCCGTTACATCGGCGATCTGACCGCCCCCGGGCCGGTCCGCCAGCAGGTCGCCGAGCTGAACTCGTCGGCGGCGCCAGGGCGCCCGTGGCTCGACCTGGCCCTGCAGCTGACCGGGATCGCCACCGCGATCGTCCCCGCCTTCCTGGCACTGCACCTGCTCGTCCGGGACGGTGGAGGGCTGGCCTCGATCGGCCTCGGCCGCGGCCGCGGTGGGCTGGTCCGCGACGCCCGTTTCGGGGCCGGGCTTGCCGCGGTCGTCGGCGGTGGCGGGCTCGGGCTGTACCTGCTCGCCTGGCACTCGGGCGCGAACCTGACGGTGGTCCCCACCAGCCTGCCGGACGTGTGGTGGCGTATCCCCGTCCTGGTGCTGTCCGCGGTGCAGAACGCGGTGCTCGAAGAGGTCGTCGTGGTCGGCTACCTGCTGACGCGACTGCGTCAGCTTGGCTGGGATGAGCGTGCCGCGCTGGCGGCGAGCGCGGTGTTGCGCGGTTTGTACCACCTGTACCAGGGGCTTGGCGGTTTCGCCGGAAATCTGGTTATGGGCCTGCTGTTCGGGTGGATCTATCAACGTCGGGGACGGGTCGGCCCGCTCGTGGTGGCGCACGCTCTGATCGACATTGTGGCTTTTGTTGGTTATGTCGTCATGGCCGGCAGGGTCTCCTGGCTGCCCACATCGTGATCGCTGTTCGGGAAACCGCCAGACTGTCATACGTTTAACATGGGATGAACAACAGTCAACGGTGGTCTCGCCGCGGCATGTCGGACGCGGTCAATGCTGTCCCGGATGGTCGTGCTGTGCCGGGCCGGCTGGCCGCCCCAGTCGCGTCGGATTGTCCGGATGCGGCCGTGGCAGGAACGCAGACGGCGATCGCATCACGCGAATATAACGGAGGGTGACCGTGGGCGGCGGGCTTAGAGAAATAGAGCGCAAGTTTGCCGTCGATCCGGGTTTCGTGCTGCCCGCCCTGGAACAGTTGCCGGGTGTGGCCGCGGTCAGCGAACCGGAACGGGCGACCCTGGAGGCCGTCTACTACGACTCCGACGATTTCCGACTGGCCCAGAACAAGATCACACTACGGCGCCGGACGGGCGGGCACGACGAAGGATGGCATCTCRAGCTGCCGTTGCGTGCCGGCGAACGGGAGGAGATCCAGCGTCCGCTCGGCGCGGCAGACACCCCGGCGGACGAGCTGACGCCACCGGACGACCTCGTTGATCTGGTACGCGTCCATCTTCGTGACGCACCGTTGCGACCGGTGGCCCGGCTGGTGACCGACCGTACTTCCATCCGGCTCCGGGACGCCGCCGGCGCCGACCGGGCCGAAGTGGTCGACGACCAGGTCAGCGCCTGGACCCTCGGCGCGGCGGCCAACCGGGAACAGGGGGAACAGGGGGACCCGTCGACGGGGGCGCAGCCGGCAGCAGGATCGGAAGGACCGGCGGCTGAAGGGCAGCGGCAGCTGTGGCACGAGATCGAGATCGAACACGTCGGCACCGGTGATGACACCAGCCTGTTGGACGAGGTCGGCGTGCTGCTCACGGCCTCGGGCGCGTCGGTGTCCCCGGACGCGTCCAAGCTCTCCCGGGTGCTCGGCCCGGCGCTGGCGCGACAGCCCCGCTCCGAGGCGCTGCCCTCGCCCGGCAAGCTGCGGCCGCGCTCCCCGGCGGGCGAGGTGGTCGGGGCCTACCTGGCCGCCCAGGTCCAGGCGCTGCTCGCCGCCGACCCGCACGTCCGTCTCGACGTCCCGGACGCCGTCCACAAGATGCGGGTGGCCACCCGCCGGTTCCRCAGCACGCTGCGTACGTTCGCGCTCCTGTTCGACGACGCGCGCGCGGCCCACCTGGACGGGGAACTGCGTGACCTGGCCGGCGCGCTGTCCGCCGCCCGCGACGCCGAGGTGATGGTCGAGTACTTCGACGGACGGGTGGCGTCGCTGCCGGCCGAGCTGGTACACGGCCCCGTCGCCGAAACGATCGACAGCCAGCTGCTCGCCGGGCAGGAGCAGGCGCGCGCCGAGGCGCTGACGATGCTGCGCAGCGAGCGTTACCTGACCCTGGTCACGGACCTGAAGGACCTGGTCCGCGGGCTGCTGGAGACGTCCGCCACACAGCCGGGAGGACTTGCCGCGCAGCCCGCCAGGGTCGTCCTGCCGAAGCTGGTCGGACGCGCCGACAACCGGCTGACCCGCAAGGTCAACGCGGCCCTGGCCACCCCGCCCGGCCACGAACGCGACATCCAGCTGCACAGCGCCCGCAAGCAGGCGAAGCGGCTGCGGTACGCGGCCGAGACGGCCGGCGCGGTCTTCGGGCCCGACGCGGCGGCGTTCGCCAGGCTTGCCGAGCAGATCCAGGAACTGCTCGGCACCCACCAGGACGCCACGATCGCCCAGGGGCAGCTGCGGCAGTGGGGGACGTCGGCGGTTCAGGCGGGCGAGCCGACCGCCTTCACCCTCGGACTCCTGCTGGGCCTGGAGGAGCTCCGGGCCCGCACCGCGGAACGGGACTTCATCGACTTCTGGCCCGAGGCGTCCCGCCGGCGTCACCGCCGCTGGCTGCAGGTGTGATCAGCGTCGCCGGGCCCGCGCCGGGCCCGGCGGATCCCCGGCTGTGCGGACCGGAGCCCGGTCGGTCGGCGTCCGTGCCCGGCGCCGGTGGCCATCCGTCACCAGGCCCGTCGCCAGGCGCGGCCTACTGGCCGTAGTGGCCTACTGGTCGTAGAAGCCGCGCGCCCGGTCGTTGCCGACCCAGCGGGCGGGCAGTTCGATGAGCTGCCGGATCCTGGTCCGGTCGGTGTGGCTGACCGGGGTCTGCAGCAGGATGCCGGAATCCGGGTCGTCCATCGGCCGGAACAGGGACAGCACCAGCCTGATCTCACCGACAGTGGCAGTGTTGACGGTTACCGTCCGGGTGGTGAACTCGCGCGCCGACTGGCTTTCCCACCACGGCCTCAGCTCGGCCCGTTCCGCTTCGAGCAGCGTGAATATCTCCCGGATGCGCTCGTCGTCACGCTCGTCACCGGACTGGTCGTGGAACTGGCCATGGAACTGCGCGAGCAGATCCTTCGTCACGCTCTCCCACTCGTGCAGGGTGGTCGCGAGCAGGCGGCTGGTGATCAGCAGGTAGACGAGATTGCGCCGTCGTTCGTCGAGCAGGCCTGGATCCGTCCACAATGCCGCGTAGGCGTCGTTCCAGCCGATGATGTCGAACCTGTGGTCCAGCAGCAGCGCCGGGGACGTCAGCCAGCTTTCCAGGACGGGACGCAGCAGGCGGGTGACGGTTCGCGTCTGCGGTGGCTGCGGTGGCTGCGGTGGCCGCTGCGGCCGCAGTGACTGCTGCGGCTGCTGTGGTTGTCGCGGGGACGTCCGCGCGGGCGAGCCCACCAGCGCCAGGGCGTGCCGCCGGGCGTCGGCGTCCAGCCGCAGCGTCCGCGCGACCGCCTCGACGACCTCTTCGGACGCCTGGACCCGCCCCTGCTCGAGCCAGGTGTACCAGACGGGCTGCAGGCCGGACGCCACCGCCACCTGCTCCCGCGGCAGGCCGGGCACCCGCTCGCGGTGGGCCTGGAGGAACCTGCCGAGCTCCCGCTGCCGCGCCCCTTGCCGGGCCTCCTGCCGGACGTCGCTGTCCGTCGCGGCCTCCGAGGCCAGGAGCATCTCGCCGGGAATCACCTCGCCGGGAATCACCTCACCGGGGGGCGCCTCACCCGGGGTTGCCTCGGCGGGGGTCACCTCGCCCGGGATCATGCTGCCCGGGATCATGCTGCCCGGGATCGTGTTGCCGGAGGTCGCGTCGCCGGGGGCCGCGCTGTCCGGGGTCATCGTGGCGGAGGGCTCGGTCGGCGTGGCCGTTGACTGCGGGAGGGCACCTGTTCATGGTGACTTCATTGAGATCATCCAGTATCGACATCGGGCTCACTGCGATCTGAACCTCGCCGGCGCTGCCCGTCACCACATCGGCCGGGACGGCCCCGAGCCGACGCCGAGGCGGTCGATGCCCAGCTCGATGTCGTCGAGATCGTCCGCGGTCAGGGTGAGGGTGGCGGCCGCGATCCAACCGTCGACCTGGGACGGGCGGCGCGCTCCGACGATGGCGCCGGTCACCCCGTCGAAGGCGAGGGTCCAGGCGACGGCGACCGCGGCGACGCTGACCTGATGCCGCTTTGCCACGCCGCGCAGCACGTCGGCGAGGGCCAGGTTGCGATGCAGCGACTCACCGGTGAAGTCAGGTGACCGGCGCCGCCAGTCGTCGGCCGGCAGGGTGGCCGAACGCTGGGCGGACCAGGAGCCGGTGAGGAGGCCCGCCTGCATCGGGCTGTAGACGATGACGCCGATGTCGTGCTTGGCGCAGTACGGCAGGATCTCCGCGGCGGTCTCCCGCCTGATCGCGGAGAACGGTGGCTGCAGGGTCTCCAYGCCACCCACCGGCGCGACGCGCTCGAGCAGGTCGACGCCGAAGTTGGACACGCCCACCGAGCGGATCTTCCCGGCTGTGCGCAGCTCGTGCAGTGTCGCGACGGCGTCCTCGGCCGGTGTGCCGTCCCGCGGCGGCCAGTGCAGTTGGTAGAGGTCGATCCGCTCGACACCGAGCCGGCGCAGGGACGCGTCGACCTCCCGCCGGATCGAGTCGGCGGCGCCCACCTGGGCGAAGGCGCCACCGCCGGGCGCCGAACCGTCCCAGATCAGCCCACACTTGGTGAACACGTACGGACGGTCCGCCTCGGCGATGCCCGCCAGGGCGCGGGCCACGATCTCCTCGGAGTGCCCGAGGCCGTACCCGGCCGCGGTGTCGATCCAGTTCACCCCGGAGGCGACCGCGTGCCGGATGGCGGCCACGGACTCCTCGTCGTCCTGGGCGCCCCATCCGAAGGCGTAGCCGGTGCCTCCGACCGCCCAGGCCCCGAAGCCGACCCGGGTGATGTTCATGCCGGTCGTGCCGAACGGTGTCGTAGGAAACGGTGTCGTAGGAAGGGTCACTGTCACTGCCTACCCCCATGCGAGATCGGGACTCAGGGCGACCGACCTCACCAACCGTCATCGCTGGCCGGCTGATGCCACCATCCGGCCGATAACGCCACCCGGTTGGGAGGTGCCACCCGATGTTCGGTGGCTGACTGTGTTGTTCCGGCGACTGACTATGGACTTTGAACGCCTGCGCGCGAACGCCTGCACAAGCATGAAAGCATCCGGGGAGGCGGCCGTCGTGCTCTTGATGGTGTCATGATTATCCAGTTGACATGCGTTCTACTTACTGAGAGTGAGATTCGCATGTGCGGTCCTGGAGGAAGATCACTCGGGGTCGTCCTGGAGATCGAACCTAGAGATCAGGGAAGAGCGGCACATCGATCAGGAGCGGGCCGGTCGGCTCGGTCGCTCTCGTCGCCGGGTCGGTGCCCGCGGCCGTGTTCGCCTCGGCGGTCAGCGCGTCGGCGTCCGCCTCGGCGACCGGCAGGTTACGGCGTTCCAGCAGCTCCCGGACGCGGACGTGGTGGACGACCGGGGTCACGGCGGTGATGTGCCGGATCAGCGTGGTGAAGAACTGCGGCGCGGCCACGTCCGCGGGCACGACGTCGTGGCGCACCCGCACCCCCGACGGCGCGAGCGCCGGGCCGGCGGCCGGGCCGTCGGCGATGTCGTCCCACTCGACGAGGACGAGGGCCGTCGCGGTGTAGCCGCCGCTGTCGGCACCCACGCCCACGCCGCCCGGCACGCCCGCGCCCGCGCGCAGCTTGCGGATCATGTCGATGGTCCGTTCGAACGCGTCCGGTTCGGTGTCGAGGATCGTCGAGCGCTGCACGAACAGGAAGCCGACCGCAGCCAGCGGGTAGCGTCCCCGCAGGTTCCCGGCGTCCCCGTAGGCCTCCTCGAAACGGTTCGGCAGGTTCTTCCCGAACGACGAGACCTGCGCCTTCGTGCTGATCAGAAGCTCGGGGCCGCGCTCCCAGCGGGAGATCACGACGTCGACCTGCTTGTCGTAGGCGCGCCCGAGGATCACCGCGTCTGCCGGTGTCACCGCCGGCATCGCGCCCACCCGGGCGCGCACCTCGTCGGCCAGCGCCTTCGGCAGCTTGTCGAGCAGCACGGCCACGTCACGCGGCAGCACCCTCGGCTGGCTGGCCCTCGGCCAGACCTCGTCGGCACCGAACCCGGCGCGGCGCAGCTCGTGGGCGATCCAGGCGTCGATCCCCTTGGCGAACGCGCCGCTCTCGGACGCCTCGCCGCCGCGCACCGGCTGGGTCAGCAGCTCACCGAGCAGGCCGTAGTCGGGTGCGTAGCACGGTCGCGCGCCAGCGGTGTGCCGCCACGGATCCGTCGGGGGATGACGGGCGAGCACCGGCTCGTAGGCGACGAGCTTGTCCGGGCGGCGGCTCACGCGGGGCCGCCACCCGAGCGTTCCGGGTCCGGACGTGGCGCATCCGCACGGCCCGGGTCCGGGCGTTGCGGGGCGGCGCGTTGCGGGTCCGGGTGGCTCGGGTCCGCGCGGCGGCTCGGGCCCGCACGGCCCGCGCGGGCATGGCGGCGAGACCACAGGGCGTGACGGGCGGCCACGATCTGTTCGATGGCAGCGGGGCCCAGCCCGGCCCCGCCGACGAGCAGCACCTCGTCCACGCCCGCCACCGCGTCGGTGAGCCGTCCCGCGGCCAGCGCGCGCAGCACGCCGCGGCGGGCCGCGGACAGTTGCGGTCGCAGCCGTTCGAGCAGCTCCGGGGCGGGTACCAGCAGCCGGGCCGCCTCCCGCGGCTCGAGTTTGAGCATGCCGCCGCCGTAGGCGCGCCCGACCGTCTCGGCGGCGAGCATCGTCACGGAGTTCAGCGCAGCCAGCGGCAGCAGGTCCCGTCCGGTACGCCGGTGTTCGGGGGCGAGGACGACCCCGTGGACGGAGTTCAGGTGCGCCACCCCGGCCCGGTTGGTCGCCAGCTGCGGGGTGTCCGCGTTCATGTAGGTCAGCAGCAGGTCCGCCGGCGTGACCGGGAGGGGGACCTGCCACCAGGGGCTGCGGATCCGGCACTTGTACGCCAGGTCGACCTCGTTACGTTCGCCCGCCGCGATGTAGGCCCGGGCCGCCGGGGACGGCCGCGGCCCCGGCCGGAACAGCAGGGTCGCCAGGCCGGTGTCGGTCAGCCGCTGCCAGTCGCTGGTCCGTAGCGTGAGGGCCCGCAGGTGCCGGGAGCCCGGCGGCGAGATCGGAACGAGCTCGTCGTCGCCGAGGCCGAGCGCGTCCGCCCGCTCCCGGCTGAGTGCGAAGTAGCGGTTGTTGCCCGTCACCGCGCCGAGCGTCGTGCGGCCCCAGGTCGCCAGCGTCCCGAAGAGGCCGGCGATGGTGAGCTCGAGCATGGCCTGCCGGGCGGCGACGCTGATCAGCGCTGGCATCCAGGAGGCCTGCGGCTCGGGCGCCGGTGTACCCGCGCCCGCCGCCGGGTGCACGACCACCGCCGCGGCCGTGACGGCTGCCGGCGACGCAATCGCTGCCGAGGGAGCGATCACTGTCGGGGAAGCGATCGCTGTCGGGGGTACGGCCGCTGCCAGTGGCCCGTCAGCCGCGGAGGGCCCGGTAACCGCCGGCGGCCCGTCAGCCGCCGGGGTGCCAGCCGTGGTCGGCACCAGGAGCGCGGGCCGGCTCACCGCCGCCAGCCGGCGCACATCCGCGGGCAGGCCCACACCCGTAGGCAGGCCCGGTGCCCGCTGGCGCGCCACGCCGCCGGCCGGGCCCACGGCCCGCTCCGCGGGCTGGTCCCTGTCGAACGGGCTTCCCCCGCACGGTGTCGTGCCGCCGGCCGGGCCCRCGGTGTGCCCGGCCCCGGTGGCGGCGAGTTCGGCCAGGTCGCGCACCTGGTGGACGTCGAAGCGGTCGGCCGGCCCGGTGCCCTCCGCGAGCAGCAGCAGGACCTCTTCCTGCACCCCGGGGAAGACCCGCTCGGTGAACAGCACGAGCTGGACGTGCCGGAAGCGTTCCAGCAGGAACTGCCGGACGGGCGCGGCGTAGTTCACCGCCAGCAGCTCGGCCGGGAGCACCAGGCCGAGACGTCCGGCCGGGCGCAGGAACCGGGCCGCGTGCACGGTGAACGCGGCCCACGAGCTGGCCAGGTTGGTCAGGCGGACACCGGCCTGCCCGGCGGCGACCTGGGCGCGCCCGCGGGCTTCGCCGTGGAACTTCTGGTATCGCACGTACGGCGGGTTGCCCACGACGGCGTCGAAGTCGGGCTGCGCCGGCACGGCGAAGAAGTCGGCAACGGTGATCTCGGCCCGTTCGCCGCTCGCCGTCACGGCCATGGCTGCCGCGGACGCGGTCGGCGCGTGCAGTTCGATGCCGTGCAGCTGGACGCGGTACGGCAGGCCGCCCTGGCGGTTGCCGCGGGGCTGGCCCGCCTCGCCGCCCTCGCCGCCGAGGTTGCCCGTGTTGCCAGGCTCGTCACGGCCTCTCTCGTCACGGCCAGGCTCGTCACGGCCACCGTCATGGGACCGGTCGCCATGGTTGTCGCAGCCAGGGTGGCGGTCGAGGTTGCTGTCGGGCTGGTGGCCGGCGGCGTCGAGCGCCCGCAGCCGGCGGGCGGCCGCCAGCAGGAACGCCGCCTCACCGCAGGCGGGCTCGAGAACGCTGTCCCGCCGGTCGCGGAGCGCCCAGGTGACGATATGATCACAAAGCGCCGCCGGCGTGAAGAAGGCACCGCGAATCTTACGGTGGGTGACCGAATCCGTGACGCTGGTCGCTCCCCGGGCGGCCGGGAGCGCGGTTCTGCCCGACGACGGGCCTTCGGCCGTCCCGGGCCCGCCGGTGACATCGGGGGCGCGGGCCGTCTCGGAGGTCGGGGTTGCCACGTCCGAAACCCTAGAACCCGGCGCCGACGGTTCGTCCGGCGCGTCGTCCCGACTCCGCATTCATTCCGTACGGACCGCTCTCGTCCGAGCGGGTGTGGGACGTCCGACGTGCCGCTCCGGGTCCGCCTGCGGCTGGGGCACATGCGCCGCTGTGGGGGCTTGGTCAACCGTGCCTGTTCCGGCCCCCACCCGGGGCCGGGGCGCACACGCGGGTGTGGGCGACTTCACCGGGCCGTCCGGCTCCCTGGCTGGCGGTTGCGGTGGGTTACCTGGGATGTTGTGGCATCACCCGGTGCGTGAGGTATGTAGTGGACTTCCTTGCCCGGAGGGCTCCCGCCGTGGCCGGTAGCCGTGTAGCGTCTTCCATGGCCAAGTTCGGTAGTTGACGTCTACAAGGGGCGGCGACGACGAACGCTGACGCGGGAGAAGCAGAATTCTTCTGCGGCAGACGGTCCGGGGCCCGCGCGGTGTGGGTCCTGACTGCACCAGCAGGGAGAACGGCACGTGGCTCAGGGCACGGTGAAGTGGTTCAACTCGGAGAAGGGCTTCGGCTTCATCTCCGTGGACGGTGGCGGTTCGGACGTCTTCGTCCACTACAGCGCAATTGACATGGACGGCTACAAGAGCCTGGAAGAGGGGCAGCGGGTCGAGTTCCAAGTGACCCAGGGTCAGAAGGGTCCGCAGGCTGACGCCGTTCGTGTCGTCGTCTGAGCCACGTACGGACGTAACTCCGAGATATCTTCCACAGTCATAGGACGAGGGCCCGCCATCTGTTGTCAGGGGCGGGCCCTCGTTGCTTGTCGGCGCGTGTAGGCGGTTCGGGGTTCGGTGAATCACCACCAATCATCGCGAATTGCGCCGCCGATTCGTTTTCCGCGCTTTCCGGCTTCGCGCCTGCCAGGCCGGTGGCGGTCGGCTACCCGCGCGGATCCCGGCCGAGTGTCCGTGGACCGCGGATGATGTCTGTTATGCCCGATCCCACCCGGATCGTCCACTGACGCCGATGCCGACCAGAATATTTGTTCACCTTTTGTCGCGGGCGTGCGCCAGAGAAACGTCTTCGCCCTGATAGCGTCGTCTCGACGGTGTGTTCGTTGCCATCGAGCGACACCGCGATTCTGTTTTCCGGAACCAATCGTGTTAACTGTCCGATCCTGTCGGACGTTTCCGTCGTATCGTGACAGGAATCACATCCGGTCGGGTCGCGTCACATCGAGTGAAAACGGCGTTCTCGGGACGCCTGACAGCGGGCGGATTCCCCGGTTTTCACCGCGGCTGTGTTGYCGGCGGCGCCACGGCTGAATCCTCCCCCGGTATGCCGATCCGGCCTGCCGCCGTCCTGCCGGCCGCGGTCCGCCGTCCGGCCGGGCCTACCGTCGCACCTGGTCATGGGACACCAGCAGTTCGGCGATCTGGAGGGTGTTGAGCGCCGCGCCCTTGCGCAGATTGTCACCGCAGACGAACAGAGCCAGTTCGTGCGGATCGTCCAGGGACTGCCGGACGCGGCCGACCCAGGTCGGGTCGGTACCGACGACGTCCGCCGGAGTGGGGAACTCGCCAGCCGCCGGATCGTCCAGCACGGCCACACCCGGCGCCGCGCGCAGCACGGCCCGCGCGGCATCCGCCGTGACCGGCCGCGCGAACCACGCGTGCACGGCTACCGCATGGGTCGTGACGACGGGCACCCGCACACAGGTCGCGGACACCTTCAGCCCGGGAAGCCCGAGGATCTTCCGGGACTCGTTGCGGATCTTCGTTTCCTCGGACGACCAGCCGCCGTCCTTCAGCGAACCGGCCCACGGCACGACGTTGAGCGCGAGCGGGGCCGGGAACGGGCCGAGCCCGTCCGCGCCGACCGCCTTGCGGACGTCGCCCGCGTTCCGGCCGAGGTCACGGTCGCCCGCGACCGCGGCAAGCTGGGCGTAGAGGGTGTCGACACCGGCCTGGCCGGCCCCGCTGGCCGCCTGGTAGGACGTCGCGACCAGGGACTGAAGGCCGAAGGCACGGTGCAGCGCGCCGAGTGCGACGATCATCGACAGCGTCGTGCAGTTCGGGTTGGCGATGATCCCGCGCGGTCGGTCGGCAACCGCGTCCGCGTTCACCTCGGGAACGACGAGGGGGACGTCCGGATCCATCCGGAACGCCCCTGAGTTGTCGACCGCGACCGCCCCGTGGGCGGCGGCGATCGGCGCCCACCGCGCCGAGATCTCGTCCGGCACGTCGAACATGGCGATGTCGACACCGTCGAAGGCCTCCGGCGCGAGCGTGAGCACCTCGACGTCCTCGCCGCGGACCCGCAGCCGGCGCCCGGCGGAGCGGGCCGAGGCGATCAGGCGGATCTCGCCCCAGATGTCGGGACGTTCGTCCAGCAACGACAGCATCACCGTGCCCACGGCACCGGTCGCCCCGACCACCGCCAGCGTCGGCCGCCGGGCCGAGCCCGCCGAGCCCGCCGAGGTGGCCGGCAGCGGACCAGCCGGTGCCGCCGCCGTGGTCGCCGTGGTCGCCGTTTCGTGCGCTCCGCCGGTCATCGGCCGGTGCCCGCGTAGACGACGGCCTGGCCGTTGGGGTCGCCGAGCTCGAACGCGCCGTGGACGGCCCGCACCGCGACCGGCAGGTCGGTGTCCCGGATGACCACCGAGATCCGGATCTCCGAGGTGGAAATGATCTCCACGTTGACCCCGGCGTCGGCCAGCGCCCCGAAGAAGCGGGCCGACACCCCCGGATGCGATTTCATCCCCGCGCCGACCAGGGAGAGTTTGCCGATGTGGTCGTCGTACAGGGTCCGTTCGAACCCGATCTCCGCACGGACCTTCTCCAGCGCGTTCAGGGCGTTACGGCCGTCGGTTTTCGGCAGGGTGAAGGAGATGTCGGTCCGGCCGCTGCCGGCGACCGACCCGACCTGGACAATCATGTCGAGGTTGACGTCGGCGTCGGCGACCGCCCGGAACACCGCGGCGGCGACCCCGGGCTTGTCCGGGCAGCCGACCACGGTCACCTTCGCCTCCCCCTTGTCGTGCGCGACTCCCCGGATGATGGCCTGTTCCACCAGCTCTGCCTCCGCAATCTCGGTGACCCACGTCCCCGGCCGTGACGAGAACGACGAACGGACGTGCACGGGGACTGTGTAGCGGCGTGCGTACTCGACGCATCGGAGCATGAGTACCTTGGCCCCGCAGGCCGCCATCTCCATCATCTCCTCGTAGGAGATGCGTTCGATACGGCGGGCGTCCGGCACGATTCGCGGGTCGGCGGTGAAGACGCCGTCCACGTCGGTGTAGATCTCACAGAAGTCGGCGTCCAGAGCGGCCGCGAGCGCGACGGCGGTCGTGTCCGAGCCGCCCCGGCCGAGCGTTGTCACGTCCTTGGTGTCCTGGCTGACGCCYTGGAAACCGGCGACGATCGCGATGGCGCCCTCGTCCAGGGCGCTTCGGATGCGCCCCGGGGTGACATCGATGATGCGGGCCCGGCCGTGCACCGAGTCGGTGATCACCCCGGCCTGGGAGCCGGTGAAGGAACGGGCCTCGGCACCCAGGTTCGAGATGGCCATGGCCAGCAGCGCCATGGAGATGCGTTCACCGGCGGTGAGCAGCATGTCGAGCTCGCGGGCCGGGGGGAGCGGCGCGACCTGCTCGGCGAGGTCGAGCAGGTCGTCGGTGGTGTCACCCATCGCGCTCACCACCACGACCACGTCGTCGCCGCGGCGGCGCTGGGCCACGATCCGCTCGGCGACCCGTTTGATCCGGTCGGCGTCCGCCACGGAGGAGCCACCGAACTTCGCCACGACGAGCGCCATGGGTCCCAGGTTACTTGGGACCCATGGCGGCCCGTCCCGTCGCTCGGGGAGGCGCCGGTTCCATGTGCCGCTTCGCCGGAGGTGAAAGCGTGATTGTGTCGCTTTTGGCCCCTGGAGGCCGGGATGCGGGAAGAGCTGCGGTCATCGACGGATCGTGCCGGCGGCAGGACCTACCATGTACAAATCCCGACCTGCTGTGGGCCGGGTGACCACGCGTGTGCGAGGGTTCTCCAGGAATCCATTGTCGGACATCGGTCGGGACGACCCGCCAGCAGACGGAGCCCGATCGGAAGGGATGACTGCACATGGCCATCAGCCTTGCCAAGGGTGGCAACGTCAGCCTCACCAAGCAGGCGGCCGAGGCGGGCACGCCCCAGCTCACCGCGCTCACCGTCGGGCTTGGATGGGACGCCCGCACCACCACCGGAACCGACTTCGACCTGGACGCCTCCGCCATCGGTGTGAAGGCCGACGGCAAGGTCCTCAGCGACCAGTACTTCATCTTCTTCAACAATCTGAAGTCCCCGGACGGCGCCATCCAGCTCACCGGAGACAACCTCACCGGCGCGGGGGAGGGGGACGACGAGTCGATCGTCATCACCCTCGGCCAGGTGCCGGCCGAGATCGACAAGATTGTCGTCCCGGTGTCGATTTACGGCGCGCAGGAGCGGCAGCAGAACTTCGGCCAGGTGCGCAACGCCTACATCCGCGTCGTCGACCAGACCGGCACCGAACTGGTCCGTTACGACCTGTCCGAGGACTATTCCACCGAGACGGTCGTCATCTTCGGCGAGGTCTACCGGAACGGCGCCGAATGGAAGTTCCGCGCGGTCGGCCAGGGACACAACGACCTCAGCGGCCTCGCCCGTGACCACGGTGTCAACGTCTGAGAGCACCGACGTCTGAGAGCACCGATGTCCGGGGGCACCGATGTCCGGGGGCACCGACGTACGAGGGGCCCGACGTCCGGGCCCTGTCGGTCGGCGGGCTGCCCGTCGAAGCCCGGTAGGTGCCGGTCGGAGCTGGGAACATCGGGGACATGACACCGACGATGATCGGTTGGCAGGTCGCCACACCGGCTCCGGCCGCGGCCCGGCCGCTGCGCCGGGCGCTCGTCCCGGTACCCGAACCGGCCGTCGGCCAGGTTCGGCTGCGGGTCGCGGCCTGCGGTGTCTGCCGCACCGACCTGCATCTCGCCGAAGGCGACCTGCCGCCACGCCGGCCCGGCACCATCCCCGGGCACGAGGTCGTCGGCTACGTCGACGCGCTCGGTGACGACGTCGACGGGGCTGCCATCGGTGACCGCCTCGGCATCGCCTGGCTGCGGGAGACCGACGGCGCTTGCGGCTACTGCCGGCGCGGCGCGGAGAACCTGTGCCCGGCGTCCCGCTACACCGGCTGGGACGCCGACGGTGGCTATGCCGAGTACGCCGTCGTCCGCGCCGACTACGCCTACCAGCTGCCGGCCGGCTATTCCGACGGGGAGCTGGCGCCGTTGCTGTGCGCGGGCATCGTCGGCTTCCGGGCGCTGCGCCGGGCGGAGCTGCCGCCCGGCGGCCGGCTGGGGATCTACGGTTTCGGCGCGTCGGCCCACCTGGCCGCGCAGGTGGCGCTGGCGGAGGGAGCGCGGGTGCACGTCATGACCCGGTCCGAGGCGGCCCGCCAGCTCGCGCTCTCGCTCGGCGCGTCGTCGGCGTCCGGTGCCTATGAGGCACCGCCGGAGCCGCTGGACGCCGCGGTCCTCTTCGCCCCGGTCGGCGATCTGGTGCCGGTCGCGCTGCGTGCCCTCGACCGGGGCGGGACGCTGTCGATCGCCGGCATCCACCTCTCCGACGTGCCGGTACTGAACTACCAACAGCATCTGTTCCAGGAACGCTCCGTACGCAGCACAACCGCGAACACCCGAGCGGACGGCCACGAGTTCCTGGAGATCGCCGGCCGGCACCGCCTGGCGGTCACGATCACGCCTTATCCGCTCGACCGCGCTGACGACGCGCTCGTCGACCTGGCTGCGGACCGGGTCAACGGCGCCGCGGTGCTGTTCCCGTCCGGCTGAGCGTGTCCATCCGGCTGAGCGTCCCGTCCGCCTGAGCGTTCCGTCCGGCTGGCGCATGGCGGCCGCCGGTCAGGAGCGTTTTCTGGACGTGGTGAGCCGGCGTTCGGCGGAGCTGAACAGGTCGGACACCTCCCGGCTGAGATAGCCGATGGTGCCGCGGCCGATCTGCCGGCGGCGCAGGATGCCGGCCGCGACAAGCTCTTCGGCCGCAGCCCGGGCCGTCCGCGGCGGGACGTCCAGCCGCCGCGCCGCGCTCACCTCCGTGAGCACCGGGGATTCGGGCAGGGCCGCCAGCAGCTGGTCGGACAYGGACGGCTCCCACGGTTTGTTCCGAAACACGGTCGTTCGGTTACGGAAAGCCGACAGTCGGACGTCCCAGGAGCGGCGCAGCGCAGCCAGTTCCACGGTGAACCTGCGGGTCTCCTCAACAGCGGCGGCAGCGGCGTCCAGGAAGAAGGTGAGCCACTGGCGCAGTGCCGCGTGGGCGGCCGCGCTGTCCGGCGGGCCGTCATGACAGAAAGCGGTCAGCGCCGCCACGTACTCGTCCGACCGGGTCATGAAGACGAGGCTGATCGGCAGCACGGCCGGGCCGAGCAGCCCCCGCCGGGCCAGCAGCGCGTGGATGAGCGCGCGGCCGACCCGTCCGTTGCCGTCGGCGAACGGCTGGATCGTCTCGAACTGCGCGTGGACAAGCCCGGCCAGGATCAGGGCCGGATGCCGCCCGTCGGACGCGTACGTGGCAAGGTCGGCCAGCAGCCCCTCGACGGCGGACGCGGGCGGCGGCACGAAGGCGGCGTCGAGCGGGTTCCACTCGCTTCCGCCCAGCCAGGTCTGCACGGTTCGCGGGCCGATGCCGGAGTGTTCCGGCAACAGGGTGCGCTGCAGGTCGACGATGCCGTCCACCGTGATCGTCCTGCCCTGGGCGGCATCGGTGACCGCCTGGCGGAGCGTGGCGATGGTGTGGGCGACTTCGCGGGCGCTGACGCTGAAACCCTCGATGGCCGTGCCAGCGGCGACCGTGGCGGCTGTGGCGGTCGTGGCGGCTGTGGCGGCGAACTCCGCCAGGGCGACCTGCTGCGGGGCGACGCGGATGCCCTCCATCCGGGCCGATCCGATGGCCTCCGAGCGGAGCAGGAAGCCGGCCGCCCGCTCCAGGCTCACCGTGGCCGTGCCGCGCAGCGCACGGATACTGGCCTCGATGGCGGTGGCCCGGGAGAGCAGATCCCTCGGGAAAGCCGGTGGGCTGGCGGCGAGCGGGTCGGGGCAGTAGGGACGGTACACGCCCACCCGGCGTCCACGTGCCGGCGCGGCCGGATCCGGGGACCACAGCTGCTCCCCGTATCGACCCATCGCCGGATTCCTTTGTTTTCAGTGTTTTTGTTTCGGTGTTTTCAGCATGCCAGCAGCGGCGGTACGACCAGTGGGACGTATGAATTGCCTGGAAGAGGTGAATGACCGGGCGCGGGGCCGGGGCGTGGGCCGTACGGCGAGCGCCGCACGGCGAGCAGGAGCCAGCCGGGCCTTCACGGCCGTGCCGGTCTGCTCCGGCTCAGCAGGTGCAGCAGCCCACCGGCGGCCGTGCTGAGCGCGGCGGCGACGAGCACGTCCCGGGGCAGCAGATCGGTGGACTCCCGCTGGATACGCCCGTGGAAGCGGTCGAAGCGGCGCGGCCACGGGCTGCGTCCGACAAAGTAGATACCGATCTTGTCAGTGTCGGGCAGGCAGGCCCCGCTCATGCCCGCCAGGAGCGCGAGGCGGCGTCCCGGCGGCGCCGCCGCGGTCAGGATGCCCATGGCGACCAGCCCGGCCACACCGTCGCGGCGGGCCACCGGAACCCAGCTTCGGCCCGGCCCGGCTCCCCAGTGCGGCACCATGTCCATGGCGAGGTGGGAGACGAATCCGGCGGCAAATGCGGGAAGAGGCCGACGCAGTGCGGTGCCGATCAGTGCTCCGGCGCCCACGTGCGCACTTATGATCATTGGTCGTGTGCTCCTGACCTTCATGGGATCTCGTGACGGTTTCCGGTGGTCACGTTGTCCGGCCAGAACAACGTATGCACCGGTCACGGGTATCTGGCGGCATGCGTGTGCTGAGGAGGATCACACCGGCGCGTCCGGCCACCGTCCGTTCGGGGAACTGACGGGTTCGGGTGAGGATCCGGCCTTACGGGCCCTCCTGAACGGTGTCGTTCGGACAGCCTTCGTCCGGCTTCGTCCGAAGGATTATCCAGACGTGCGTCAGGACGACTGTCTAGGCGACGACGCGGCGGCCTTCAAAGGCGCGGCCAAGGGTCACCTCGTCCGCCCATTCCAGGTCTCCGCCCATGGGCAGGCCGCTGGCCAGCCGGGTGACCTTCAGACCCATGGGAGCGATCTGCCGGGCCAGATAGGAAGCGGTGACCTCGCCCTCGGTGTTCGGATCGGTCGCGAGAATCAGTTCGGTCACCGTTCCGTCGGCAAGACGGGCGATCAGCTCCCGGATGTGCAGATCGTCGGGGCCGACCCCGCCGATCGGATTGATCGCCCCGCCGAGAACGTGGTAGCGCCCACGGAACTCCCGGGTCCGTTCGACGGCGACGACGTCCTTTGGCTCCTCGACGACACAGATCTGCGCCGGATCGCGACGGTGGTCGGCGCAGATCCGGCACAGTTCCGCCTGCGCGACGTTGAAGCACGTCCGGCAGAAGCGGACCTTGTCCTTGATCTCGTTCAGCGTGGCCGCCAGCCGCCGCACGTCCACCGGGTCGGCGGAAAGCAGGTGGAAGGCGATCCGTTGCGCGCTTTTCGGGCCGATGCCGGGCAGCCGGCCGAGTTCGTCGATCAGATCCTGGACGATCCCCTCGTACATCGTCACCGACCCGTCCCGCGGCGCGCTGTCGTGGAGCCCGCTGTTGTGGGGCCTGCTGTTGTGGGGCCCGTTGTGCCGGGGCTGGGTGTTCCGGCCATCGCCATTCTGACGGCTGTTCTTCCGGCGGGCGTTCTTCCGGCGGGCCTGGCCGGCACGTGTCCAGGCGGCACCTGCCCGCCCGCCTGCGAGTCGTTCATCGTGCGCCTGTCATCCCAGGCCGGGAGGTATCGACCCCGGGCCTGACCCGCCCGGCAGACCCGCCGGGCCACCACCAGCTCCGCCGGGACCACCGACGTCGCCGAGGCCCCCGATACCGCCAGAGCCGCCGAACCCGCCGAGGATGTCACCGAGCCCGCCGGTGACCTGGCCCATCCGTTCGGAGGCACGCCTGCGCGCGTTGTCGGCGGCGTCCCGGACCGCCGCGAGGACGAGGTCGGCAAGCGTCTCGGTGTCGGACGGATCCACCGCGGCGGGGTCGATGACGAGMTCGACCAGCTCACCCCCGCCGGTCACCGTKGCCTTCACCAGACCGCCGCCGGCGGTGCCGTCGACCCTGGCGTCGGCAAGCTCCTGCTGGGCGGTCAGCAACTCGGCCTGCATCCGCTGGGCCTGCTGAAGAAGCTGGCCGATGCTCGGCCCGGCGCCCGGCGGTATCTGCGGGTTCGACATGCCACGAGCCTACGTCCACCCACCAACCCCACCACCCGGGCCGTGCCCGAAGGCTCCCAGATCGTTTGGTGACTCCCCTGCCAGACCTCCAGGTCGAGCCCGCCACAGCGTCAACGACACGAACCGGCTGACTGCATCACTGAAAGTAGCGAATAGATCCAGTGTAAGAGCGTATTRGTAACCGGATAGGTGCGGATATGGCATCCGACGTTCGCTATGCACGCTATGCTCCCGATCAATTGCGACCGACGGGGGTCAGAATCTTGGCAGAGCCAGAATTATGGGGGACGCGTCGAGGGTTTTCGGTGCCCGAACGGCGATGCCACGGTCCGAGGAGACGGACGATGGCCTGCGACGGGAGTCCACACCTCGGTGTGACGGCATCCGGTGAACAGCGGGGAGCTCGATGCTGCCGCGCGTGCCGCGCTGCAGGCGCTTGGCCGGCCCAGGTGGTATGAGCCGGGCGAGACTTTGATGTTGCACGGTTCGGTCGCCGACGTGGTGATGCTGATCGAGCGCGGGCTCGTGAAGGTTGCCATAGCCGCTGACGATGGACGTACCACGGTGCTCGCCTACCGCGGTGCCGGAGAGGTGATCGGCGAGATGGGCGTCGTCGGTCGTGGGCCCCGGACCGCGACCGTTGTCGCGGGGGACCGGGTGCGGGTGCGCGTCATCCCAGCGTCGGTGTTCCTCAGCGAGGTGCGTAACCGACCGGAGCTGGCGGCCGGCATCATGTCCGCCTGGTTGCCCGGCTGCGTGACGCGGACCGGGAACGTGTTCTCGGACCGATGATGCCGGCGCGGGCGAGGATCGCGCGCAAGTTGCTGGAGCTTGTCGAGCAGCGTGGCCGGTCGATCGCGGACGGGGCCGTCATCGAAATCCGGCTGACCCAGCAGGATCTTGCCGCCGCGGCCGGTGTGGGCCTGCGTTCGGCGAGCCGGGAGCTGCCCGAGCTCCGCCGCCGTGGGCTGATCGACTATGCCCGTGAGCGGTTTACCGTGCTGGATCCGGTGGGTCTCGCGCGGGTCGCCAATGAGCTCAAAAGGCCAGAGTAGCCAAGCCCGAAAATGTGCCAATGGCGTAGTTGACGCCGTCAGCGCTCCGGTAGGACGCACCTGCACGCCCACTCAGGCGTGTCACTCGGCGTCGCACCACGATGATCGGATACCGCGGCCCGAGTGCGGACCCTGTAGGCGGACGGGCGCTGTCGGATGGCGTTCCGAAAGTCGTTTGGAAGGAGCCTGATGGTGCATCGGCCGGTCAACCGGCGGCTCGTGGTTGTCGACATCGAGGGCTCAAGCGAGCGTGACACCCCCACACAGGTCGACCTACGACATCGACTGAAACTGGTGGTCGAGGAGGGCCTGGACGCGGTCGGGCTGTCAGCCCGGCACGGCACCGCGCCGTCGATACAGGACCGATACGACAGTCTGCTGATCGCCATCGACCCGGCGGTGTCCCTCGCCGACCTGACCGACACCTTCCTCGACCGGCTGGCCACCGCGCTGCGGCATGACCGTAAGCGCGCCAGCCCAGCCGCGCGGATGCGACTGCGGGTCGCCATCCATGACGGCGACGTTCTCATCGACGACGGTGTCATCAGCGGCCGGCACGCGGTCGAGGTGTGCCGGCTCGTCGATGCCGATCCGCTGCACGAAGCGTTCACCGCCGCGCCGGAGGCCGATCTGGCGGTCATCGTCTCGGACCGGGTGTACCAGTCCGTGGTCGCCGAGGACTACGGCCGGGTCCCACCAAGCGCCTACCAATGYGTCGACGTGACGATCAAAAGCCTGCGGATCCGAGCCTGGATCTACGTGCCGAACGCGGACGGTTGGCGACAGCGGCCCGGCGCCCCCACCCCACCGCCCTTTCCCGGTAGGCCAGGGAAGGGCGGCGGGCAGCGGGATGCCGATACCGGACAGCGGGACGCCAATACCAGGAGGGATAGCGCCAGCGGCGACGTCATCAGCGGCAACATCGTGATCATAGGTAGTCATCTCGACCGGCCGAACATAGCTGGCCACGACATCGGCCGTGGGTATGGCGCCAACCCGTTCGACGAGGTCGACGGCGATGGCCGCTGAGGATCCGGACTCCGCTTCGTCGGGCGAACCTGGTCTGGGGTCGGTCGAACCAGCCGACGGCGGATCGTCATCCGCGGAAACCGGCTCCGAGGCCACTGCTGGCACGCCGCCTGGCGGGAAAGGCGATGAAAGGGCAGGGGATTCATCACCCCCAGCTTCCGAGCGAGGGGCTGGTGAGGCGGCTGATACGTCGAATCCCGACGACTCCGGGCCGACCTCAGGGGATACCGAGGAGGAGTTCGCCAGGCCGAGCGACCTCGAGGAGGCTGCGAGCAATTTTCACGGCCCGGTGCCTCCCGGCGGGCCAGTAGCGTTCGCCGRATCAGACGCTGGCCTCGCTGCCCACGGCGGAAGCCGAGCAGGTACTCGCGAACGTTGCACGTTCGATACTAAAATTCGCGACGCGCAAGACGAAATGAGAACGTGGTCCAGCCGACGGCTGGTAGTCCGGTCTGGATTTGTCGCGGATCTTTGAACTGCGGATCTGTTGTCGATCAATATTGTGTAAGCCGGGATCAGTTGAGATCCATTTTCTTGATCTGGCGAGCGTGGACGGCGTAGAGGAACGGTCCCGGCTGCGCGCAGGCCGCGGTGATGGCGAGCAGGTTGGTCAGCAGCCAGTCGGCCATCACCGTCCCGGGCAGGTTCTGCCGGGTGAGGTAGAAACAGCGCGCGGTGCGTGCGGACGGCCTGCTGTTCGGCGGGCCGGCGGCGGATCCGTTCGTCCTTCATGAACGCCACCCAGCCCAGCCGGGCGGTGTCGGCCCGCCAGGTGACGTCGGCGACGGTCTCGTCCTGCGGAATGCCGTCGTGCCCGGCGAGCGTGGTCAGTTCCAGGCCGACGAACGGTACCACCGCCCCGCCCGGGATGGTACGGGGCCGGACGGTCACGATCGACTTGCCGTGCACCGGCGAGCGGCGGGTGTAGCCRTAGGCCCAGGTCGTGAACGTCGAGGTCGGTACCCCCAGGTAGCGGCCGGCCTCAGCCACGGTGTACAGCGGCGTATCGAAACGCGCGGGATCGTCAACCACATCCACCTCCCAGCCTCCGGYCGATCAACGCAACCCACTGATGTCCTGGCCTGTGTCTTTGCCTGAGCGACGGAGATCATGGCCGCCGGCTTCTTTACACGGCGATGAGTTCCACGTGGATACTGGCGACCTGGGCGAGCATGTGAAGATCACCTGGGTCGGAGGTGAGGATGTCGTCTCCGTCGGCCGCCAGGCACACCACGGCCGCGTCGATCACGTCCGACTGGCCGCTGCGGGCCAGCAGCATGCCCGCCCGGCGCCCCAGGGCGTCGGTGAGCGGTGTGACGGTGACGCCGGCGAGCAGGTGGGCGACCCCGGCCTGCCGTCCCCACCCACCCCGCCAGACCTGGGCGACCACACCCCCATGCGTGACCGGCGGGCGGCCTGCCAGGCGTTCCCTCTTGACCAGGGCCACCACGCTCCGGTCACCGCGTTCGACCGCGAGGAACGCCCCGGCGTCCAGCACGAGCATCAGGCGGCTCCCCGATCACGGCCAGGTGAAGGAGGAGTATCCSTGCCTGGTGCGCCGCGCACCACGACTGCTCGGGAACGAGCCTGCCGGGCGGCATCACGCATTTCCTGCTCAGTGATCTCACCGTGTTCGGCCTCGTAGGCGGCGAGGAAGTCGTCGAGGGCCCGCAGCCGACGGTCATGGTCGGCTTTCAGGCGCAGGGCGTCGTTCACCCAGGTRCTCACACTCTCCGCATGGCCCTGCGCGACCGCTTCCTRGGYCACGGCCAGCAACTCGGCGTCCACGGAGGCCGAGAGCCGCTGCTTGACACTCATATGGATATGCTAATCCCCTCCTACGATCGTGGTAACTCCCTGGTTGAGGTTTTGTGTCGCACCGTGAGCGATATTGTACGGTACGGCATCATCCGCAAATGATCATATGGTGTGAGCCGGTTGGATGCGACCTGGGGCCGGTAGGTGTCACTTCGCAGGCTGTTCGATGATGGTGGCGCCGAGGCCGGTTCGTAGCAGGGCCATTGCGGCGTCCTCGCCCGACAGCGATCCGGTGGCCAAGGTCTCCTGGCCTCCTCCTCCCCAGGGCGACTTCGCCGACGCGGGGGAGGACACACCGGGCGCGGAGGACGCGCCGTGCTGGTTTCGGCTTTCCGGTGAGGAGCCGGCAGGCCCGGACGGGTCGTCGGCGGGGAACCACTCGTCGTCGGCCCCGTCGTAGTCGGCCTCCGGATCGGTTGCCGAGGCGGCCGATGGCGTCGCCGAGCTCGTCGCCGGACCTGCCCCCGACAGACCTCCCGGCGGTGAACCCACTGGCGACGAACCTGCCGGTGGCGTGTGCGTCTCGTTCGTGTCCTTGTTCGCGTCGCTGTTCGTGCCTCTGTTTATGTCGCTGTGAACGGTCGCAGAGGTGGGCGTGACGCTGTGTTGATATTTCTTGTCGGACGGTGCGGCGGTGTTCGGAGCCGCCTGTGCCCGTGGTGTCTGCTGCGGGACCACCCCTGAGGCCCCTGAGACCGAGTTCGGGGCCGCAGACGTCGCCGAGCCGTTCACAGGCCGGACGGCCGCCTGCCAGGCGGCAGGTGCGGCCTGGCCCCAGGACGACGACGCCGTTGGTGGCGCGGCGGCAGGGGCCACCGCAGCAGACGCTGCCGGCGAGCCGGTAGCCGTTGACGAACCGGAGGAACCAGAATCGGAGGAGCCCAAAGCCGTTGGTGGGACGGAGGGGCTGCCGGGGGCCGGCCCCGCGCCCGGGCGTGCGGCGCCCGACCAGCCGGATCCCCCGAAGCCACCCGACGGGCCGGCGCCGCCGGACGGTCCGGCGCCGCCGGATGGCGCTGCCCCCCCGGACGGCCCGCCTGACGGTCCGCCGCCCGTCGCGATGGTGACCCGCCAGGTGCCGCCGACGACCTCGGTCAGCGCGGCGCACAGGACGTCCACGTTGCTGCCCTGTCCGAACATCCGGGCGATCGGTGGCGCCGAGAAGGCCAGAACGACCTCGTCGCGGCGGACATCCGCGACCGATGCGTACTCCTGCAACAGGGCGTGTGTGGTGGCTTTGCGTGACCGGGTTGCGCGCAGCACGTCGCCCCAGACCGCACGCAGCCTGCCGGCGTCGGTTCCGTCGCCCGGCCCGCCCAGCCCGTCCGGCGGAGCCGCGGAAGGAACGGGAGTGAAGGAGCCAGCGCGGACGTCGGCTGGTGGCGGCACCTCGGCTGCGGGAGCCCAGCCAGCCGGACCGGGGGCCTGCGCCGCGGCAGCCGCGGCAGGCCGGTGCGAGGTTTGGACCGGCGCGCCGGGTCCGGCCGCGGCCGCCGTGCTGGGAACCGTTCCTCCAGGCCCAGGCCCAGGCCCAGGCCCAGGCCCAGGCCCCGCCACGTTGGCCGGAGCTGTTCTGGATGCCGGTCTGGCCGCGGCGGACGGAACTGCCGTCGGAACGCCCGGAGCCGCCGCGTCAGCAACCGCGCCCGCGGCGGCAGCCGGGCCCGCGGCAACCATGCTCGCGGCGGTGGCCGGACCTGGAAGGACGGCCGGTTGCGTGCCGGGGGCCGTACTCGCGACGCCCGTGGCGCCCGCGGCCGGGGCGGTGGCGCCACCGATGGCGGCACCGGTGACCACCCCCTGACGTTCCAGCCGTTCGATGCGGACCAGCAGTGCCGACGGATCGGAACCCGCGGCGGGCAGCAGCGCGCGCGCCAGCGTCAGTTCGAGCAGCAGCCGGGGGCTGGTCGTGCCGCGCATCTCGACCAGGCCGGTGTGAACGACGTCGGCGGCGCGGGAGAGTTCGGCCTGGCCCATCCGCGCGCACTGGTCACGCATCCGTTCGAGCTGGTCGGCCGAGTAGGTCTCCAGCAGCCCCTTGGCGGGGGCGTCCGGGACGGCCGCGAGCACGATCAGATCCCGCAGGCGTTCGAGCAGATCCATGGCGAAGCGGCGCGGGTCGTGCCCGGAGGAGACGACCTTGTCGATGACGGTGAAGGCGCTGGCGCCGTCATGCGCGGCCAGGGCGTCGACCGCCTCGTCCAGCAGGACGCCGTCGGTCAGGCCGAGCAGCGCGACCGCCCGGTCGTAGCCCAGGCTGTCCGGGCCGGCGCCGGCGAGCAGCTGGTCGAGGACGGACAGCGAGTCCCGGACCGACCCGGCGCCGGCCCGCACGACCAGCGGTAACACCGTCGGGTCGACGTCCACGCCCTCCTGCGCGCAGATCGACGTCAGATGATCGCGCAGCACGCCGGGCGGGACCAACCGGAACGCGTAGTGGTGCGTCCGAGACCGGATGGTGGCGATGACCTTGTCCGGCTCGGTGGTCGCGAACACGAACTTCAGATACGGCGGGGGCTCCTCGACGACCTTGAGCAGGGCGTTGAAGGCCGCCGCGGTGACCATGTGCGCCTCGTCCACGACGAACACCTTGAAACGCGCCGAGGCAGGCGCGAAGAACGCGCGTTCCCGCAGGTCACGGGCGTCGTCGACGAGGCCGTGGGAGGCGGCGTCGATCTCGGTGACGTCCATGCTGACCCCGGCGCGGATCGACACGCACTGGTCACAGACCCCGCACGGTTGCGGCGTCGGGCCGTCCACGCAGTTCAGGGAGGCGGCGAGGATGCGCGCGGACGACGTCTTGCCACAGCCGCGCGGCCCACTGAACAGGTAGGCGTGGTGGATGCGGCCGGTGCGCAGCGCCTGCATGAGCGCGCCGGTGACATGCTCCTGGCCGACGACCTGGGCGAAGGTCGCCGGACGGTATCGGTTGTACAGCGCACCGCTCACTGGACCTACCTCGTCGTAACCCAGGACCGCGACCTCGTGACGAAGAAGACCMCGTAACGAAGGGCGACCCCCCGCACACCCGCCAGAGCCTGCTTACCCTTGCTGCCTTCCGGCCCTGGGGGGTTTCACGAGGGTGACGCCGCACGAGGGGTCTGTCCGACAGTCTATGGCCTGCCGGGGGGATCTTCGCGGCGGGGGCACCTGCCAGCGGTGACCATTGTCCGCACGGTGAGCCCCGGCAAACTGTTCCATACCGCTCAGCGTCACGACGGCACGAGTGCGTCCCGTGCGAAGGTAGCGGCACCCGATCGCCCACGACACGCAGGAAACTCGGTGAGGTCGAGCATGAGCATCAGTATTCGCAACCAGCTCTCTGGGACTGTGACTGAAATCACTTCAGGTGAGGCGATCAGCGCCGTGAAGATTCGTCTCGCCGCAGGGCAGGAAGTGGTCGCCGCGGTGACCACCGAGGCGGTCCGGGAACTTGGCATCACCAACGGCGCGCAGGTCCAGATCCTGGTCAAGGCGACCGAGGTGTCCCTGGCCGTGGGTGAGGTGTCYGGCCTGAGCATCCGCAACCAGATCCCCGGCACGATCACCGCGATCGACCAGGGCGGGGCAATAGCCATCGTGAAGGTCGCTGTCGAAGGAGGAGAAACGATCACCTCCGCGATCACCAAGGCGGCCGTCGGCGACCTCGGCCTCGCGGCGGGCTCCGCGGTCACCGTTCTGATCAAGTCCACGGAGATCTCCATCGCCGCGCCCTGACCAGCGGTGGATCACCCGGCCCGCTGCCTCGATCGTCCCTCGGATCCGATAGTGTGGTCGACGGAGGATTCGCCTAGTGGCCTAGGGCGCACGCTTGGAAAGCGTGTTGGGGGCAACCCCTCGCGAGTTCGAATCTCGCATCCTCCGCGCGTGCTCGCTGAACTGCGTTCAGCTTCGCGGGGGCCTTATATCTGCCCGGGGGGCGACCCCCGGACCCCCGGTGCCGGGCTTCGCCCGGCCGGGGGCCATCCGCGAGCGGCCCGCTAGTGCTGTGGCCGGGTTGGTTCACCGTGTTGTGGGTCGTGCTGGCGGGGCAGGCTGGTGAGACGGTGTCCGATCCAGCTGTGTGGGGGTGTG
>NZ_MOME01000033.1:0-101049 GCF_001983005.1 Protofrankia sp. BMG5.30
GTGGGCTGTCCGGTGGAAACCCGTGATCGACGCGATGGCAATCACGTTTAGTGACCGCTGGCCGTCCGCTGAGACCTACTGATCAAATCCGCCGGAAACACTGATCACGAGACACTCCCTCCGGATGCCCATGTTGATCTGAACAGACAGATTCTCGCCCGCCGTCTCGAACGCCGAGACGAGGTCGACATCAAGGGTGTCTGAAACCTTGCGTTTTACCTGCGTCACGCCCAGATACTACCGCTGTCGTACGCTTCTTCGGGTCTGATTTCTGCGGCGGAAGACGCGGCTCGGCGCGGACATGTTGTGCCCCGCAGAACGCACTACGGGAGTCTGGCGGTCACGGTCGTTCGCTGTTGACGACTGTCGGGAGATCGCCGTCGGCGAGATTGCTGTTGGGAGGACGCTTGATGGTGGACGCGAGCCGGGCGGCGTTGTTGTTGTTGGCGGACGGGCGGCTGCCGGCGGGTGGTCATGCGCACTCCGGCGGGATCGAGGCCGCGACCGGCGACGGCAGCGTCACCGACCTCACCGGCCTCGAACGCTTCCTGCGCGGCCGGCTGGCCACGACCGGCCTGGTCTCCGCAGCCTTCACCGCCGCCACCTGCCGGCTGACCCGCAGCCCACATACGGATGGGAACCTCCCGGTCACTATTTCGGGACAGCCATCAGCCGCGCCACCCCGGCCGTCGTCAAACCGGCCGTACCCGGAGGAGATCGCTACTTCCTCCGATACCGACGTCGCCAGCACCGTCACGACACCGACCAGGGCAATCATCGAACTGGACGTCGAACTGGACGCGCGGACGCCGTCGCCGGCGCAGCGTTCCGCCAGCCGCGCGCAGGGCCGGGCGCTGCTGCGGGCGGGCCGCGCCGCCTGGCCGGGGCTGTCCTGCCCGGTCCCGGCGCCGCACCATCCGGTCGCGTTCGGCCTGGTCGCCGCACACGCCGGCCTCTCCCCCGCCGACGCCGCGCTGGCCGTCGCCTACGGCACGGTCAGCGGCCCCGCCTCGGCCGCGACCCGCCTGCTCGGCCTGGACCCGCTGGCGGTCACCGCCCTGCTCACCCGCCTCACCCCCGCCATCGACCGCACCGCCACCGAGGCGGCCGCCCTGTCGAACCACCCCCCGGCGGACCTCCCCGCCACCACCGCCCCCCGCCTGGAACTCCTCGCCGAACACCACCACACCGCCACCATCCGCATGTTCGCCTCCTGACGCCCGAAGCGACAGTCAGACCCGGAAGATTCCGGACACTTCTCGTTTACCCCAGCCATATGACGGACAACGGCATCCAGGCCCTCGCAACCGCGAGTTCCAGACCACCACTGTAAATTTAGGCAACAGAAAAGGCGACCGCAAAAAACGGCCGCCTTTTCCACGAATCTGTATCTGATACTACAGATACACCTACTCTTGCCGGCCCCCATGTCCGGCACAGTTTATGACACCCGGATCAACGAGTGCAGAATTACCTTAACCATGCCTGGAACAGCCGTCAAATCCGGCTCAGCGCGGTCAGCTTGGAGCTCTGCCGACGACCGCCGCTMGCCTGGCGGGCGGCCGGCGTCGACCGCGTCACCATCGAGGCAGCAGCCCTGTCGGCCCCGATCGACACGCTCAGCGTCCAAGCAGCTTCCTGATGAACCCACGACGTTTCGTACCGTTCGTGACGGATCTCGCGACAGCCAAATTTCCCCTGACCTTGGCCACAAACGGATGCTCAGCGCCAAGAACCCGCAGGGCATCGGCCAACGTCTGCTCGTACAGACCGATGGCCTCCTCCACTCGGCCGGCCGACTGGTAGGCGTTGGCGAGGTTGTTCTGGGAGCCCAGGGTATTGGGATGATCCGAACCAAGTACCCGCAGCATGCCGGCCAACGTCTCCTCGTATAGGCCGACGGCCTCCGCCACCCGACCCACCAGCCGGTAGGCGCCAGCGAGGTTGTGCTGGGAGATCAGGGTGCCGGGATGATCCGGACCGCCGGGCGGGCCGGCGCGTGTCTACGGATTCCGCCACAGGGCAGTCAGCGGGGAAACTACGGTGGGAACGATACCGATCGTGGTTCTAGAATGCGGGGACCGTGCTGGTCGTGGCGTTGCCGGTGGACGTCTTCTCGAGACTGATCTCCCAGTTCGTGTTCGGGTCGAACGAGTCGTCGAACTTTTCGAAGGAGCAGTCCCGGGTGAATCCGCGGCGGGCAGCGTCCCAGTCGCTGCCGGATTTGAAGTAGACCCAGTAGGTGCCGGCGATCCCGGCCACCGTGGCGCTGGTGTTGCTCCGCACGTAAACAGTGAGCTGAGGGTCTGACGGGTCTCCGTTGGCCACCAGGACGGCGACGTCGGTGACATCGCCGTTTTTGATCCGCAGGCTTCCGTACCCTCGCCGGCCGGATCGTTGGACGATCGCGCCGTTGGCCGCGCGCCGATCGGTGATCTGAGGAGCCGCCGGCTCCAGCGGTAACATCAGTTCACCGAACTTCAGACTGATCTCGGAAAAGCTCGCCATGGCCGTCTTGTAGGTGCCGGACTTCACCGCCCGGTAGACATCTCGCTTGGCCTCGTACAACTGCGTTTGCAGTGCGTTCTGTACGCCGCAGGAATTCAGTTTCGCCACGTCCGCCGAGGAGATGTCCTTCTCCAGCCTGTTCCAGACGAGGAGAGCGCTTTCCAACATACCGTGCTGCTCACGGGCCTGGTAAGGCGGTGTGATCGTCTGGACGTAATCCCACTGCTGGTGCAGTGCCGTGGCGAGGTCGATCCGCGCGGAGTCGACCTCCGCGAGCGTGGTCGCCGCCAGAAGCCGGTCCACGGCGGGGCGTACCGCCTGTTCGACCCTGGTCAGCACGGCCTGGTATTCGTCCGGCGCCAGCGCCGGTTTCGAAATGGAGCCCGTTCCCGACGAGGAATTCGACCCCCCGGAGCCGGCCGTGGGATCGGATGCACCGTCGATGATGAACGCGATGGCGATGACGAGTGCCAGGACGCCCCATGCCACGGACGCGCCCAGCAGACGCGTACGTCGAACGCTTCCCATGACCGTCCCCGACTCGGTTGCAGTGATCGCATCGTACCCACCACGCCCCCAGGCCGCCCGGAAACCGACGCCCCCGCCGGTTCCCCCCAGAAGTCAGCCAACGGAATGACCACCCAACCCCCACCACCAGCAATCCGCGCCCACCCCCGACTCCTCGGAGATCGCCCCATCCGGTCCCGCCGTCGCGGGAGTCGCGAATGGAGCGGCGGCGCACTTTCCGCCGACACCCACCACCTCGCRTTTCCCACGCCGCGCCTCCACACGCCGAACCGGAACCGTTCCGCCCTTCGTTCGCGATCAAAATTGTCATGTCACACGATCGAGGGACCAGATAGCTGTCATGGCAGCCACTTCCGCGCTCAATAACATGATCGACGGGGGATGTGCGGCCCCAATGGCTGGTTGACAACATCAACAATCATGATCTTGCGCGAATGGTGATCGCGGGGGTGCCTGGGGTGGAGGAGCGGCCACAGTGGTCGGCAGACCGTGCGGGGGCGGGCGTGGGCTGGAGCGCGAGCCGTCGAACCCGAGGCAGATCCGGCAGACCGTGCGGGGGCGGGCGCGGGCGCGGCTGTGGGCGCGGGGGCGGGGCGGGAGGCGTTCCTCTTCTGGCCGGCCTGCCTGGAGGGCGGTGCGGGCGTGGGTGCGAGGCCGGGAGAAGTTCGGGAAGGTGTAGGGATGCATCGCGAGCACGACATTCAGACGTCCCCCGCGGCGGGCGGCGGCCCGGCCCGGCATACCGGCGCCGGGCACCCGTCCGAAGCGGCACAGCAGCCAACGTCTCCGTCGACGCCGCCGGCAACGCGGCCGAGCGTAGTCGGAGACGTGCGGCCGGAGGCACGCCCGGGGGCTCGGCCGGACGGCCGGGCGGTCCGCATCGGTGTGGGTGGGCCGGTGGGCAGCGGCAAGACGGCGCTGGTCGCGGCGCTGTGCCGGGCCCTTGCCGGCACCCTGCGGCTCGCGGTCGTGACGAACGACATCTACACCACCGAGGACGCCGACTTCCTGCGCGCGGCCGGCGTGCTCGACCCGGCGCGCATCCGCGCGGTCGAGACGGGATGCTGCCCGCACACCGCCATCCGGGACGACATCACCGCGAACCTGGACGCCGTCGAGGACCTGGAGACGGCCTTCGGCCCACTCGACCTGGTCCTGGTCGAAAGCGGCGGCGACAACCTGACCGCGACCTTCAGCTACGGCCTCGTCGACCGGCAGATATTCGTCATCGATGTGGCCGGCGGCGACAAGGTGCCCCGCAAGGGCGGCCCTGGCGTCACCAACAGCGACCTTCTCGTCATCAACAAGACCGATCTCGCGCCGCTCGTCGGCGCGGACCTCGGCGTCATGGCCCGGGACGCCGAACGGGTCCGGCATGACCGTCCGGTGCTGTTCACCTCGCTGACGGCGCAACCAGGAGCGGCCAAGGTGACCAACTGGGTGCTCGGGGTGCTCGCGGCGGCGCTGGTTGGCGACAGCATCGAGGACAGAGCATCAAGGACGAGGTGACGGACGGAAGGGAAAACGGACACTGGGATGATCGGTATCGGGCCAGGCCGGCCACCGGCACGCATCGGCCGGACGTCGATCAGTGCGCACGCGGTCATCCGGATCGAACCAGTCACAACTGGCAGCAAGCTCGACCCCCACGAGACTCGCGGCAACGGGATCGACAGCCGGATCCACGGTAACGGGACCAACAACCACGAAACCGGTGGCAGGCCGCACGACAGGCGGATCCGGGACGGCCGGATTCAGGCTGCCGGGGTACGGGTCAGCGAGTTGAGGTCGCAGGTGCCGCTGGTCCTGCGGCGTACGGGCAGCCGGACGCGGCCCGGGGACGGGCTGCCGACCGTCACCGTGTATCTGGTGAACGCCGCGGCCGGGCCGCTTGCCGGTGACCAGCTGCGGCTGGACGTCACGGTCGGCGCGGGGGTCCGGCTGGTGCTGCGCACGACGGCCGCGACCGTCGCGCTGCCCGGGCACGACGAGCGGCCGTCGCTGTTCGACGTCCACGCCGATGTCGGGCCGGGCGGCGCGCTGGAGTACCTGCCCGAGCCGACCGTGGCCGCCCACGGATGCCGGCACCTGATGCGGGCGACGATCAGGCTCGCCGCGGACGCCCACCTGCTGTGGCGGGAGGAGATCGTCCTCGGGCGTTTCGGGGAGCCGCCCGGCTCGATCTCGTCCACCCTGCGGGTCGACGTCGAGGACGACACCGCGGACGAGGACAGCGCTGCCAACGTCACCGGCAGTGTCGGGGACGACGTCAGGAGCATCCCGGACGGTGTCCGGAACGGCATGGATGGCATCGACACGAACACCGGCAGCCGCCCGGGCGGTGGCACGGCCGGGGCAGCCGACAACGCCGGAGCGGGCGTCATCCGGCGGAACGACGGCGCTGGTCGGAGAGCCCGGAGTGCCCGGCCGCTGCTCCGGCAGGCCCTGTGCCTGGATGCGGCGGCGCCGGGCCTGCACGGGCCGGCGGTCCTCGGCGGCGCCCATGTGATCGGCGCGTTGCTGATCGCAGGCCCCGGCCCGGACGGGCTGGGCCTGCCCGCCGGCACGACCGGCACCATCGGCCCCACCGGCAGCGGGAGTCCCACCGGCACCACCGGCAGCGGCGGCATCGGTGCCGATGCCAGTAGCGGCACCGGGACGTTCGCCGCGCTCCCCCTGGCCGGGCCGGGTGTCCTCGTCAGCGCCCTGGCGTCCGACACGGTCGCTCTCCGGCGCTGCCTGGACGCCGGGGCGGCAGCTGTCCCTCCGCAGGCAGCCGCCTCCCCGTAGGCAGCCGTGTTCCCGCAAACGGGCAGGACCGCGTGAACGGCCCGCGCTACGCGCCTGGAGCGGCGCTCTCGAGCGGAAAGACCAGAAAGGTGCTGCTGGCGGTGGCGACCACCTTGCCGGCGGCGTCGCGGACATCCCCTTCGGCGAACGCGACCCGACGGCCGGGTTTGGTGACCCAGCCGTGCGCGGTCAGTTCGGCGGGACGGCCGCTGACCACCCGTACCGGACGAAGATAGCTGACCTTGATTTCGATGGACGTGTACCCGAAGCCGGCCGGCAGCGTCGTGTGCACGGAGCATCCGGTGACCGTGTCCAGCAGAGTGCAGACAAGGCCGCCGTGAACCGTGCCGAGAGGGTTGTAGGCGGACTCGTCCGGAAGACATCTGAAGACGACGTCGCCCTCGGCAACCTCGCTGATCCCGAAGTCGAAGTGAGCGGTGATCGGCGGAGGTGGCACCCGACCGTCCCGGATCGCCAGGAGAAAGTCCAGACCGCTCATCGTCCGCCCCACCGCGGCGGTAAGCAGTGGATCATGCCAGGTGACGGTCTTGCTGCGTGGCTCGCCCCAGGCCGGGGTCGTTGTGGGCGGCTCGATTGTCGTCATGATGCCGAGACTAGATCGTGTCCGGTGGATGTTGGTCGTTGCGGACGGCCTTGCGGACGGCCTTGCGGACGGCCTTGTGGGCGGCGATGTGGGCGGCGATGTGGGCGGCCCGTGATTGTGCGGCGGTCGCGCGGATCCGGCACATGTGCGAGCGTGGGCGCATCGTGAAGGAGACCGGCCGTAGTCTGACGATGGCGCGACCGGCCGATAGCGTTATATGATCAAAAGCATTTGACGGGCTCTAGCACAGTGACAAACATTCCTACGGTTTAACTCGCTCATTAGAGGACTGAGTGCAACATAATCGACGAATGGCCAGAGCCGGTGGGAGCGAGCATCCAGCCGCCACCCGACAGGCTCTCATGGCCGCCGCCCGGCTACGGTTCGGCACCCAGGGCTACGCCGCCACCGGCACCGAGGAGATCGTTGCCGACGCGCAGGTGACCCGCGGCGCCCTCTACCACCACTTCCGCGACAAAGCGGATCTTTTCGGCGCCGTCATGGAGCAGGTCGCGCTCGAGGTCGCCGAACAGCTCGTGACCACCGAGCTCAAGCGGGCCACGGACGAGTCGGACACGGACGCCTGGGAGCAGCTGCGCGCCGGCTTTCAGTCCTTCCTGGACATCTGCACCGACAGTGACTTCCAGCGCATCGTCCTGGTCGACGGCCCGGCCGTGCTCGGGCATGACGCGTGGGACGTCCTGGTCGAGCGTTACGGCTACCGGCTGCTCGCCGAATGGCTGGCCCGGGCCATCGAGGAGGGCCGGATCGACCCGCTGCCCGTCATGCCCCTCACCCGGGTGCTGGCGGCCGTTCTGTCCGAGGCGAGCCTGCTGATCGGCCGGGCCGGTGACCCGGCGCAGGCGCGCCGGGAGGCGGGCGAGGTGCTGGACCGCCTRCTGGTCGGCCTGGAGGCGAAGAACGGCCTGGTGGCGAAGAACGCCGTTCCGTAGGTCGTCTCCGTCCGTGGGCCATCTCCAGGGCCTGTGTACCGGCGCTCTCGCACCGGTCACCCCCGGATCCACGCACGACGAGGAGCCGGCCACGATCGACGCGGCCAGCTCCCGACAGGAATCATGTAAAGAAATACGTTCGGAGCAGTGGCTGTCCGCCGATGGGTAGTCGTCCATCGGGCGGACGACTACCCATCGGCGGACGACTACCGACCACTACCGGTCGGCACTGCCGCCGCTCAGACACCGCTCAGACGCCGCTGCCGGTCAGACGCTGCGCATGGCGCGCAGGGACTCCTTCAGCGAAGACGTGGTGGCGAGCACCGCGGAGGTCTCGTAGCCGCAGTGCGCCATGCAGTTCGCGCAGCGCGGGTCCTTGCCCCGGCCGTAGGCGTCCCAGTCGGTGGTCTCGACCAGCTCCTTGTAGGAGGAGACGTAGCCGTCGCTCATCAGGTAGCAGGGCTTCTGCCAGCCGAAGAGCGAGTAGCTCGGGATACCCCACGCGGTGCAGGAGAGATCGCGCTTGCCCTCCAGGAAGTCCAGGAACACCGGCGAGTGGTTCAGCCGCCACTTGGCGCGCCGGCCGTCGGCGAAGACCTTGGAGAACAGCTCGCGGGTCTGCGTGACCCCGAGGAAGTGCTCCTGGTCGGGGGCCTTCTCGTAGGCATAGGCGGGCGAGAGCTGGATCTGGTCGACCTTCACCTCGTCGTTGAGGTAGGCCAGCACGTCGATGACGTCCTGTGGGCTGTCGTTGTTGAAGAAGGTGGAGTTGGTGCCCACCCGGAAGCCCGCGGCCTTGGCCTCCGCGATCGCGGCGATCGCCTCGTCGAAGGTGCCGTTCTTCTCCACCACCGCATCGTGCCGCTCCCGCAGCCCGTCGATGTGGACGATGAAGGTGAAATACGGCGACGGTGTGAACTTCGCCATCTTCTTACGGAGCAACAGCCCGTTGGTGCACAGCAGGACAAACTTCTTGCGAGCAACGAGCTGACGGACGATCTCGTCGAGCTGCGGGTGCATCAGCGGCTCACCACCGGCGATCGCGACCACCGGCGCGCCGCACTCCTCCACCGCGGCCATGGCGTCCTCGACACTCATCCGCTGCTTGAGGACGGAAGCCGGGTGCTGGATCTTCCCGCAACCGGTGCACGACAGATTGCAGGCGAACAGGGGCTCAAGTTCGAGAACAAGCGGGAAGTGCTTGCGCCGCAGCACTTTCTGCTTGGCCAGGTACGTCCCTATCCGCAACGAGTAGCGCCACTCCACCGCCACGGCAATACCGCCCTTCGGCGTCGACGTCGTACGGCCGTACGGCCGCTCCATCACAAGAACATACAGGGTGTACGTACAGCTTGTATGTCCGTCGTGGACGTCGGATCGGCCACTGTCCGCCCGGGGCGGGCCAGGTGGCCCCTACGGCAGCGGCATCTGTCATCGCAGGTCAGCGAGGTGGCCACGCGGCCGCGTCGGCAACCAGACAGATCATCTGTCACACATCCGACAACATGCGGGGCGTGCCTGGCGGGGCCGGAGGGCGCACCCGTGACGGACCTGACAGCCCACCGCCGATGCGGACCATCGGCGGTGACGGCCACGTCGTGCGGGTCCGAAGACATCGCCGACACGGTCCCGTGGCCACGACGCGCCGGGCCCCGGGACCCGCCCCGCGTCCCGGACACGAGCACCCGGACGTGAGCATGGCCACCCGCGAACGAAACGTGGGCGCGGTCACCGCGAACATGACACTGCGCACGCGGGCCTGTGAACAACTCGGCACTGTGAACATGGACACTCCGGAGAACACGGGCGCCACCGGACACGGCAGCGTGAGTATGGTCACCCACAAGCACGACAGCCCCGAAAACCATCAGCTCCGGAAACCATCAGGGGTGGGCCAGTTGCGCCCGCAACACACTCCACTCCTTTTCAGCGCATTGAGATAACGGTTTAATCGACGGGTCACCCGACCGGCCCGCCTGCCGAACGGGCCGCATACCTGCCAGATCCTGGCCGGGCAGCCACCCGAACGCCAAACAAGAGGTTATCTCAGTCACAGAGTTCCCAGGGTGGAACGCATACCATCGCCATGGAACCCATCGCCGTGGAACCCGCGCTTCCTCAAATCAGTGACAGGCGGCCCGTATCGCTGGTCCATCATATTCCTGGTGGAAGTTGTGCGTGGGCCCCGCCGGCGGGTCAGCGAACCCGTCGACCAAAGGGCGCCGGTCCCGACGCCTAATATCGGCGAAAAGCAACAGGACATCGGCACGGAGGTCACATGGGGTTGAGCACGTGTTGCGCAGCGAGGGCGAAGGCGGGCATATGACACCAGGCGGGCACCTGGTCACGCATCTGGTCGGCGGGCGGTTTCGGCTCGTCGAGCGGCTCGGMTCGGGGGGGATGGGGACAGTCTGGCGTGCGTTCGACACCGACAGCAATGTCGAACGTGCGCTGAAGGAGATCCGTATTCCTGACCATCTCCCGGTCCGTGACCGCGAGATGCTGATCGAACGTGCCCGCCGTGAAGCGCGTAACGCCGCCCGGCTCGGCGTCCATCCCCATATGGTCACCGTTCACGACCTGGTCGAGGATCACGACGCGCAGTGGATCGTCATGGATCTGGTATCCGGATGCTCACTGGCAACAATGATCGCGCGCGACGGCGCGCTGGACGAGCGGGAAGTCGCCCGGATAGGTATCGCCCTGCTGGACGCGCTGGCGCACGGTCACCGCAAAGGCGTTCTGCACCGGGACGTCAAGCCGTCCAACGTTCTGATCACCTCTGACGGAACCGTCCGGCTCACGGACTTCGGGATCGCCGTCTACGAGACCGATCACCGGATCACCGCCGCGGGCGGCCTGGTCGGCACACCTGCCTACATGGCTCCCGAACGCATCCGCGGTGAGGAGGGCGGACCCGCCAGCGATCTGTTCTCGTTGGCGACGACCCTGCTGCACGCCACGGAGGGCATCTCCCCGTTCGGGCGGGACACCACCTTCGCCACCATGCACGCCGTGGTCTACGAAGCCCCGACCGTACCGACACGGGCCACCCGGGCCTACTCGGTGCTCAGCCCGATCCTGGCCAAGGAACCGTCCGCCCGCCCGCCGGCGGAGCGCATCCGCCGGCAGTTGCAGGCTCTGCTGCGCGCCGCGCGACCGGGCCCGCTGATGACCTCGAACGACTGGTCGGCCATGAGCGTCGCGCCGACGACCAACGCCTGGCCGGCCGCGAAAGCCTTCTACGAGGCCCCGACCATGTCCTGCGCGCTGACCGACCGGCCATATTCCAGTGACTACGAGTACACCGTCCACGATCTTGACACGATCGGCATCGAACTGCCGGCCACCGACGCGGCGCAGCCCGCGCCGTGGGAGGAGACAGCGCCACGGCGGGCACCCACAGAGCCGTCCTACAGCGACCCGGCCACCATCGAACAGCCCATCTGGACCGGCCCGCACCCGCCGCGGCCCCGTCCGCGGCCCGGTCGGACGAGGCGCTCGGCAGACCGCCAGCGCCAGCCCTCCCGCCGAGGCCTGTTGCTCGCAGGCATCGCCGCGGCAGGCCTGGGGGTGGGCGCCGGGACGGCCGGGTGGGCGGTACGACAGCTGCGGGAGCCCACCCGCCCGGGGACGGCGGCCGGGAGCGCGGCAGGACCGGGGGCGCTCACGTTCGGGCTGCCGGGAACGCCCGGCGTCGAGTTCGCTGGTTCACTCGTCGCCGATCAGCGTGGCTACTACCGTGAAGCGGGCTTCACGTCCACGCGCTTCCACGGCAGCGGGCCACGCTTCCCCAGCGTGACGGCTTCGGTGGCCTCGGGCGCGGCCTTCGTGGGGGTGACCACCACTGACGCCGTCGCCCGCGAGGCCGCGGCCGGCGCGCCGCTGCGGATCATCGGTGCCCAGCGGCAGAAGTCCCCCTGGGCGATCGTCTCTCTGGGGGACCGGCCGATCCGGACACCACAGGAAATGATCGGCATGCGGGTCGCGACGGCCATGGGCAGCGCGGCCGTCTGGGCGTCGTTCCTGGCCGCCGCGGGAGTTCCCGCGACAGCGGTCCGGCAGGTCGTCGTCCCCGATCACGCGCAGGCCCTCGCGCAGGCCCTCACGCAGCGGCAGGTCGACGCGGCGCTGTCCTCCGTCGCCGACGTGCCGGTGGCCCTCGCCCGGCAGGGGATCGGTTGCTCGACGTTCCTGCTCGCGGATCACGGGTATCCGCTGGTCTCCAACGTGTACGTCGTGACCGCTGACGCACTCACCGCCGCGCGCGGGACGGTCAAGGCCTTCCTCACGGCCGAGGTCCGCGGCTGGAAGCAGAACCTGGCCGACCCCATGCTCGCGGCCCAGCTCACCACCGACGTCTACGCGAAGTCGCTCCGGCTCGACGTCCGCGAACAACTGGCGGAGAACAGGGCGTTGAACGACCTTGTCCAGACGGCGCAGACCCGCCGGGACGGCCTGTTCACCATGACCGACGCCCTGATCGAGGCCAACATCCGGCTGCTGTCCACCGGCCCGGCGGCGCCGGTCGCCGGGCACCTGTTCGACCTGTCCGTGCTCCGGGAGCTGTACGAGGAGTGGCCACGCCTGATCTGAGCCTGATCTGAGCCTGATCCGGGTCTGATCCGGGTCTGATCTGACCAGGCCGCCGACCGTCACAGGGCACCGACTGCCGCGGGAGCCGGTACCCTCCCGGAGCCGCCCACCCGAAAGCCGGCCGGCCCGTAACGCCGTTGGCGCGGTTCGAAAGGCCGGTTCCACGGCCGGGCTCCGCGGGTGGCGAAACGGACGGAAAGCATCCCGCCACGGCCCGACCAGCCCGGCCCCACCCCCGAATCCACCAGAAATCCGGCCGCCGGCACACCCGAATCGGGCGATCCGTACCCGGACAATGCTTCGGTGATCCCGGAACCGGGCACGAAAGAAGAATGATCGTAAATATTCCGGACGCCCGACAGCCGTTTCGGACTGTCAGCCCGGTTCACGACCCTCCCCACCGCGGTCACCCTTGCCCGGGCCAGGTTCGGGCATACTGATTCCACGTCGCTCCGCATTCACTTCGGCGTCCTCCAGCAGCGGCATGACGGGCTGTCCAGAATATATTTGACCTGCTTTTTCCGGACGATTTCAGCGGGTCCGGGACACTGTGTCCGAAACGGCGGTCAAAAACAGCGGACACCACATCGGGAAGGAACCGTTCTTGACTGTCGTGAACGTGCTCGCCGAACTGGCCCCCGACCGGATGTTCGCGACCGCGGTCGCCGTGGCCCACCGCCGGTTCGAACCGATACTGCGCCGGGTGGGCACATTTGTCACACCGCGACAGACCGCCCTGGACGTCGGCGCCTGGTACGGCCCGTGGAGCCACTGGATGTCGCGGCACGCCCGCCGCGTCGTGACGGTGGAACCAAACCCCGAGCTGGCCGCCTTCGTCACCCGCACCTGCCGGCCGAACGTCACGGTGGTGCCGAAGGCCGCGTCCGATGTGGAGGGTTTCGCCGAGCTGTGGCTGCCACCGGGTGGCCGGGGCACCGAAGGGCGCGCCTGCCTGCTTCCCCAGGGCGGCCGGCACGCCGAGCACACCGAGCACACCGTGAAGGTCGAGACGGTCCGTCTCGACAGCCTCGACGTCGACGACGTCGGACTCGTGAAGATTGACGTGGAAGGGCACGAACTCGCCGTGCTACGCGGTGCGGAAGGAATTATCCGGCGCTGGCGCCCGAATCTCGTCGTCGAGATCGAGGACAGTCGAAGCCCAGCGGCCGCGACCCTGGAACTGCTACGGAGCTGGCACTACCGGGGCTGGTTCCTCGACCGCGGGAGAATGCACCCACTGGACGACTTCGATCTGGTCGGCCACCAGCGGGAAATGGCACCGTTGGCCCACCACGGCTACCTTCGAGCGGTACTGACCGGCAGCGGCCACCGATACGTCAACACCATCCTTTTCCTACCATCCTCCCGCTAGCCAGAACAGCCGGCAAAACCCCGGATCCGCATCCCAGCGCGGGAGAACGGCCCGGCAATCGCGAACGGAGCCGTGCCGTCGAAAAACAGAGGCGACCGGGGGCGAAAGCCACGTCATCGCTCCGTTCCCGGATCTGGGACGCCCCCCGGTGGGGGGTCAGTTGCGTACCGCCCGGTCGAGGAGGTCGGCGGCGAGGCGGGCGGTGCGTTCCCGCGTGGTTTCCGCCAGCAGGGGCGCCTGGATCCTTCCGCCTGCCGCCAGGTGCCGGTCGTAGGGGATGGTCAGCACACCCGCGCCACCGACCCGCAGGCGCGCCGCCGCTTCGTCGAGGTCGACGGCCATGTGGGGCGCGGTGGCCGTCAGGACGACCACGGCTCTGGCCAGCGCTTCCGGGCGGAACCGGGTCAGCATGTTGCGTGTCGTCGTCACGCCCTCGGCCRTGGCCGGCGCCACCAGAGCTGTGGCATGCGCCCCGGCAAGCACGGTACGGGCCAGCTCGCTCGGCATCGTGTCGCAGTCCACCACAGTGATCGCGAAGTATCGGTTCAGGGTCATCGCCACGGACTCGTAGAGCGCCGGATCGACCTGCCGCTGGCCGGTGGGCACCAACCAGTAGCCGTCGGACAACGCGACCAGGTATTCGACGACCCGCTCGAAGGACATCGAAGGGGCGACGATCCTGGCCAGATCGCCGAGAGGAAAGCGAGCCTCGGGTGCACCGAGCCGGTCGGGTAGAGTGCCCAGCCCCGGATCAGCCTCCACGATGAGCACCCGATCGTGCCGGTAGTGCGCGAACGCGGCGCCAAGCAGCGCGGACGCCGTGGTCTTGCCCGCGCCGCATCGGATAATCGAACGCCGGCTCGACGAGACGATCCGGGACGGCCGTCCCGGTCGGGCGCTCACCGACCGCAAGCTGATGGCGCATGTCGCGCTGCCCCGCATCGACTCGGTGCCCGAGCCCGCGAGCCTTGGCCCCGGGCTCGTCCAGGCGGTGCGAGCGGCGCGGTCCGCGTGGGTCGGCCCCCGTGCCCCCGGGGTGCGGGTGCTGCCCGCCGTGCTCCCGGCCGGTGAGCTGCCCGGCGCGCGGGCCTGCCCCACCGCCATCTCGATCGGCGTCAGCGAGGCCGATCTCCAGCCGGCCACCGTGGATCTCTTCGGCGCCGACCAGCACCTCGTGGTGCTCGGGGACAGCGGATGCGGGAAGACCAACCTGGTACGGCTGATCGTCAACGCCCTCGTCGACCGGTACAGCGACACCGAGCTCGTCTTCGCGATCTTCGACCCGCGCCGGGGGCTGCGCCGGGACGTGCCGGAGAAGTACGACGGCGGCTACGCGCCGAACGCCGCCCTGGCGCAGGGACTCGCCACGGCCGTCAGCGGCGAACTGGCCAAACGGCTTCCCGACGACCCCACCGCCACCGTGTCGGGCGACGTGTCGGGCGAGCRCACCTTCGCCGGCCCCCGGATCGTGCTGCTCGTCGACGACTACGACATGCTCGTCGCCGGCAACAGCCAGCCGCTGAGCCCGCTCGTACCTTTCCTCGCCTCCGCGCGTGACATCGGGCTGCATGTCGTGATGACCCGCCGGGTCGCCGGTGCGGCCCGTGGCCTCTACGAGCCGTTCACTCTCAGCCTGCGGGAGTCCGGCGCCGTCGGCCTGGTGATGTCCGGGGACCGCGGCGAGGGATATCTCTTCACCGGTGTGCGGGCGTCGAGCATGCCACCGGGCCGCGGGCTGCTGGTCCGGCCCGGCATGCCGGCACACACAGTCCAGACGGCCCTGGCAGCAGAGGACAGCGGGAAATGACCGTCGACGTGATCGCGCTCTGCCGCGTCAGGCCCGACATCGAGGCATCGGTCACCGCCCTGGTCGCCGCCAGTCCACGGCTGCGGGTCGTACCGGTCTCCCACGGCGCCGTCATACAGCTCGCCGACGATGACGGCCGGCCGCTCGTGTCCATCGAAGGCCCCGTGCTCGTCCAGGTCCCGGGCGAAGCCCAACGGCTACTCGGACCCGAAGTAACCATGATCGATTCTCCGTTGTGGTGGGTGGAGGCACGCGCCACATCAGCCCGGGAAGGGGCCGAGGACATCGCACGGCGATTCGCTCACCAACTGGTCCGCCTCCTCGGCGGCGTCGTATGGCCGATCCAGGACGAAGGCTCTGAAAAGCCGGGAAGTGCCGGAAGCCCCGCGGGTGTCAGCGCAGTGACGCCATGAGCCACCCCTCCATCGACGTTCTCACCGCTCAGGCCGCCATCGCGCTACAGGACCGTCCGGTGGTCGGCCTGTCCTCCTGGCTCGCCGACGTGGTCGCGCTGTGCCTGCGAACCAACCAGCATTTTCAGGTCGTCACACCGCCGAGCAGCCGCATCACCTTTCCGCTGGAAACGGTTCTCGGTGGCCACGGCGCCCGCTGGGTGATCCGCTCCGACAACGGCGCCGAATACTACGACGGGCTTCGGGGAGAGGCGCTGTACTGGGACGGCGGCAGTTTCCAGCCCACCGGCTGGCCCGCTCCCCTGGGCGGTTTCTCGGTGTGCCCTTCCGCAGGATCGCCGGATACCTACCAGGCACCCGTCATCGGTTCGCCGGTTCCGGGAGCGGTATCGGCTCAAGGGCGACATCGAGCGTGCCGGTCAGAGCGACCTGCTCCCAGGCGTCCGCGGGGAGTTCCGGCGTCTGCCGGAAGCCCGCGCCGGGAGCCAGYAGGACCAGGGAACCGTCGGATCGTCGTTGCAGGGGGATGCGTTCCTCCCACCGCCACGGCCCAGCCAGATCGGGCGTGCCGCCCGCGACCAGCCCCACAACCAACTCCGCGGCAGGGCCCACCTCAACAGGGCCCACCTCGGCAGGGTCCGTGTCGKCGGCGGACCCGCCCGCCCCGGGCCGCGGCAGCCCGCCCAGGCTGGAGTCGGAGCGTCCGTCCAGTGTCCAGGTCACCGTGCGTGTCGCGCCGGAGGCGTCCGTGCCGGTGGCGAGCGGGTAGGTCTGCGCCCGGTCGCCGAGACGCAGGTAGAGCTGCGCGTAGGGATGGCCGGCGGGGACAGTCACCGACACCCGGACGTTGATCGTCCTACCGGTGACCGTGCGCAGCTCGACGAACGAGCCTCGCGGGCTGCCGGGCCCGTCCGCGGTTGGCAGCCCGTCCGCGGCCGGCAGTTCGTCCGGGCRCAGCCGGTACAGCCGACGCTCCGGCATCCGTGCGGCGAGCCCCACGATGGCCGGGCCGATGTCCGCGGCGTACAGCACCTCGTCCGACAGGTCCGGGCTGTTGCGCAGGAGATGGTAGGGAACCTGGGTGTACCAGCTCGGGAGCGGCGGGGCGACGATCACCACCGCAGGCCCGCCGAGATCGTCGGGGACGAGGCCGAGCACATGCTCGTCCACCGTGTTCACATACTGCTGGACCCGGACCTTGCCGGGGATGGCGGGCACGGTCACAGCCGCCAGCGCCAGCAGGCAGCCGCCGGCCACCAGCGCGCGGGCCGGCAGGCCACGGGCCGGCCGTGGGAGGAAGCGGCCGGGCAGGCGGCGCCACAGCCAGCACGCCCCGGAGGCGGCGAGGACGACGACGGGTGTCAGCGCCGCCATGTGGTAATGCGGGCCGATGCCGTCGCGCAGGCTCGGCATCGCCATGGCACTGCCCCACCAGAAGAAATACGCGACAAAGACCAGCAGCACGTTGGCGGCGAGCAGCAGCCGGGCGCGACGGCGCTCCGCCACCAGCAGGCCGACTATCGCGAGCACGACCAGCGCCCGGCCGCCGAAGAGCCAGCCGGGCGCGGCGGCGACGGTCTCCTCCCACGCCTGCAGCGCGAGCCGGCGGGTGAAGAGGAACGACGGTTCGGACGGCAGGATCCGGCGCTCACCAAAACCGAAACGATCCAGCGGGTCGGCGGCGGCCAGCGGCAGCAGCAGCACCGATCCGGTGACATGTCGGCAGAAGGCGGCCACGGCCACGGCGAACGGCAGCGCCCCGAGCCCGATCCACCAGGTGTGGCGCAGCAGGGCACGCGGTGACAGCCGCCGCCGGCGGCCCGCCAGCAGCCGCCCGCCAGCGGAAAGCCCACCGCTGAGAAGACCACCGGCGAAAAGGCCGCCGGTGAGAAGGGCACCGGCGGGAAGGCCCTCGGTGAGAAGGGCACCGACGGAAGGTACGCCGGTGACGCAACGTGCTGTCACGATGAGCGCACAGACCAGCGTCACCAGCAGGGCGTCGAACGGGCGGGCCGTCGCCGCGAGGCCGAGCGCCACGCCGCCGGCCAGCAGCGACAGGCGCGAACCCGTGCGGGTGCCGCGCGCCACCTCGGCGATCGCGATCGTCAGGGCCGCCGCGGTGAACGCGTACGCCATCGGCAGCGCCGTGTGCACGACCACCAGCGGGGAGAACGCCAGGAACGCGGCGGCGAGGAGGGCGGTGGCCACATCGTCGAACAGCTCCCGGGCAAGGCGGTACACCCCGATCACCCAGACCGCCGCCACCAGCGCCGGAGCGACGATCATCGTCCCGAACAGCAGTTGGGAGGCGGCCAGCATCGCGGGCCAGCCCGGCAGGTACTTGGTGAACACCCGCCCGTCGTGGACGCCGGTCAGCCAGGGGCGGAAGAACGGCTCCGCCAGGTTCTGGTCAAGGGTGAGCTGCCCGTGCAGCAACATCCTGGCCTGCATGACATAGGCGGCCTCGTCCGCGTCACCCGAGCCGTGACGGAACAGCGTGCTCTGCAGCAGCATGCTCGTCACAAAGGACAGCGCGGCAAGGCCGGCGAGCGCGAGGCCGGCCCGGGACGGCCGCCATCGCCGGCCCAGGCGCTGCCACCTGCCCAAGCTCCGCCACCCGCCCAGGCGCTGCCGCCAGCCCGGGCCCGGCTGTCGGCCCGGGTCACGCCGTCCGCCCAGCAGCCGTCGCAGCGGGCCACGGGCTCCCGGAGTACGACCGGTGGCCGTCCCGACGTCCGCCAGGGTCTCGAGGTCACCGGGGGAGCCAGGGGAGTCGAGAGAGCCGAGGTTGCGGTGCGACGACGACGGGTCCGCGAGAACCCCGCTGGTCGACATCTGGCGCATCCGGTGGACCGTAGCAGAAGTCACATCCTGTGCTTTTCACCGCATACTCACAAAGCTGCGCCAAAGACAAAGAATGTGACTCCCCGTAGCTGAACACGCCGTTTCAACTACGTCAACCATTTCTCCATCAACTATTTCTATGTCAACTACCACGGGCCTCACCGCGTCGGAGAAACGCCGATTCCCCGACCGAAACCGACCGGGGAATCGATACGCCACGGGAACCAGGGGCGGGAAACAGCAGAGGGTGGCCAGCGGACCAGCTACCCGGCCGCCCTCACCGGGCCGGGCGGCGCAGCTCCTTGGGGAGGTGGAAGGAAATCGTCTCGGCCCCCACCGAACGCACTCCGACGGTGGTGTGGCCCAGGCCCGACAACGCCTGGGTCAGTTCGTCGACCAGGGTGGGAGGCGCGGAGGCGCCCGCGGAGATGCCGATGGTGTCCGCGCCGGCCAGCCAGCTCATCTCCACCTCGCCGACGTCCCCGACGAGATAGGCGGGCACACCCTCACGCTCGGTCACGTCGACGAGCCGACGCGAGTTGGCGCTGTTCTGCGACCCGACGACGAGAACCACGTCGGCCTCGACAGCCACCCGCCGGATCGCGTTCTGCCGGTTCGACGTCGCGTAGCAGATGTCCGCGGACCCGGGGCCGATCACGGCCGGGAAGCGGTCGCGCAGCGCGTCGACAACCTCCTCCGCCTCGTCCACGGCAAGCGTCGTCTGCATCAGGTAGGTCACCCGCTGCGGGTCGTCGACCTCCAGGTGGGCGACGTCGGCGGGCGACTCCACCAGCTTGATCTTCCCTGGTGCCTCCCCGAGGGTCCCGTCCACCTCCTCGTGCCCGGCATGGCCGATGAGCAGGACGGTGTCCCCCCGCGCGGTGAACCGGCGGGCCTCCGCGTGCACCTTCTCCACGAGCGGACAGGTCGCGTCGATCACCGACAGGTTGCGGTCACCGGCCTGGTCCCACACGGCGGGGGCGACCCCGTGCGCGGAGAAGACCACGGTCGCCCCGGGCGGCACCTCGTCGAGCTCCTCGACGAAGACCGCACCGCGGCTGGCAAGATCGGCAACCACGTGGCTGTTGTGGACGATCTGTTTGCGGACGTAGACGGGCGCGCCGTGCAGTTCCAGGGCACGCTCGACCACCTCGATCGCCCGTTCGACCCCGGCGCAGAACGCCCGGGGCTCGGCGAGCAGCACCTGCCGTGGCCCGACGGCCGCTGCCCACCGTTCGAGCACCGGCCCGAAGGTCATCATCGTCCGCAGCCCGGCGATCCCCCGGCGGGCCAGGTCGAGACGTCCCAACGGCTGCTCGGCGGTGTCGACGATGACGCGGATGATGGCCAGCGGCACCCCGTTCGCGCCTGGGGCGACCTGGGCCGACTCCATGTCCACGGCGATCGCGCCGGTGGCCGCAAGCTCGGTGCGAGCGGTGCCGACCGCAAGCCGTGGCACCGACACCACCGGGCCGACGTGCACGGTCAGCCCGGCCCGCCGCAGTTCGCCGGCGAGCAGGGGCGCGGACAGGCAGCGGGCGCTGACCGAGCCGTCGGCGGTACGGACCTCGTCGGCCACCACCACGTCCCCGGGTTTCACCCCCGGGCCGAGGCCGCCGCCGAGACCGACCAGGGCGACGGCGTCGGCTCGCGCCTCCCGGATGATGCGGGTGGAGCGGCTGGCGTGCTCCGGCCCCATACCCGTGCGGACGAGAATCGTGCCCGCGGGCAGACCCGAGCGGGCTGCGGCCCATGCCTCCAGCCGCAGCGGCGCGGCCACCACCAGGCGCGGGCGCCGCCGCGGAAGGGGTGGGCGGCCCGGCGCGGGTACGCCGAGAGCCCCGGCCCCGGCCGACCCGGCCGGAAGGCCTTCGGATGCCGGTACCGCCGGGGTCTGCGTCGGCACGTCTGCCGCCGACACCGGCGGCGTCGCCACCAGTGGTAGCGCCTTCCGTACGGAAGGCGCTGTCGGTGCCGCCGCCGGCCCTGACGCCGCCGTCGGTACGTGCGCCGGTGCGGATGGCGCCGGTACGGCCGGTGCGGGTACGACGGGTGCGGGTACGACCGGCGCGGCCGGTGCCGCGGGTGCCGGTACCGGTGCGGCCGGTCCCGCGGATGCTCGCGTCGGCGCCGTGGGGGCTTCGGCGGGAACCGACGTCCTCGATGTCTCCGGTGCCGAGAAGGTCATGATGCGGACCTGCCGCTCAGGTATCGGCCGAGCGCGGTCAGTGGGAAGACCAGCCGATACAGGTGGTAGTTGATCGAAAAGTCACCGGGAAAACCGGTGCCGGTGTAGTAGGGCTCGTCCCAGGTCCCGTCCGGGCGCTGTGTGTCGACCAGCCAGCGCACCCCACGTTCGACGGCCGAGGATGCCGGGTCGGCGGCGAGCAGCGCCAACAGCGCCCACGCCGTCTGCGACGCGGTCGCCTCACCCCGGCCGATCCACGCGTCGTCGGTGTAGGAGCGCAGGTCCTCGCCCCACGCGCCGTCGGGTCTCTGGTGCTCGACCAGCCAGCGCGACGCCCGGACGATCGACGGATGGTCGGCCGGGACGCCGGCGACGATCAGTGCCGGGACGACCGCGCCGGTGCCGTAGATGTGGTTGACCCCCCAACGGCCGAACCACGACCCGCCCGGTTCCTGGTTGTCCAGCAGCCACTGGACCGCACGTTCGGTGATCGGGCTGTTGGCCTGGCCGACCTCGGCGAGCATTTCCACGATGTGCGCGGTGACGTCCGCGGACGGCGGGTCGATCACCTCGCCGAAGTCGCAGAAGGGCAGCTTCGTGGGGAGCGTCCGGGTGTTGTCCGCGTCGAAGGCCCCCCACGCCCCGCCCGCGGAGCGCATCCCGATGGCCCAGTCGACCCCGCGGTGCCCCGCGGCCCGCAGCCGGTCCGCGAGCTGGGGCTCGGCCGCCTCGAACTCGCCCGGCGCGTGCGGCGGGCCGGCCGCGTCCCGCCCATACCCCGGGCCGAGGATGCGTTCGATGGCGAGCACCACCTCGGCGGTGTCGTCGACGTCCGGGTACAGGTCGTTGTCGAACTCGAAGGCCCACCCGCCGGGCGCCAGCGCCGGGCGTCGGACCGCCCAGTCACCGGCCACGGTGACCTCCTCGTCCGCGAGCCACCGGGCGGCACGCACCACGGCCGGGTGGTCGGCGGCCAGACCGGCGTCACGCAGGGCGACGACGGCGAGCGCGGTGTCCCACACCGGGGACTGGCAGGCCTCCAGCCGGCGGACCATCCCGGCAGGCGTCCGCTCGCGGACGGTGAAACGCTCCAGCCCCCGCAGGCCGGCAACGATCACAGGATGGTTCATGGGGTAGCCCAGCAGCGTCAACGCCATGATCGAGTACACCCAGGGCGGCTGGATGCCGCCCCAGCAGCCGTCGGCCTCCTGGCGGGCGACTATCCATTCGGCGGCCCGGCGCAGCGCATGCCGGCGGAGCAGCTTCAGCGGGCGGCGCTCGTAGCGGTGCAGCAGCGCGTCCAGGCGCTCGAACGCGCCCGGCCAGGACCGCAGCGGCGCCAGCGGCTTCGGCGGGAGGTCGACCTTGAGTTCGTCGATCCTGAAGCCGAGGGAGCGCTTCGGCCGCAACGTCCCGACGATCGTCAGCGGCACGATCGACTGCCGGGCCCAGCAGGCGAAGTCATACGGGTTGAGCGGGAACCACGACGGCAGCAGCACCAGCTCGGGCGGCATCACCGGCAGGTCGTCCCAGGACCATTCACCGAACAGCGCCATCCAGATCCGGGTGAAGACCCGGGTGCGGGCGATGCCGCCGTTCGCCCGGACGAACTCGGCCGCGGACCGCATGTGCGGTGCGTCCGGGCTGTCGCCGRCCAGGCGCAGTGCCACGTACGCCTCGAAGGTGGCGTTCAGGTCGGGCGGGCCGCCGAAGAAGGTGGCCCAGGTGCCGTCCTCGCTCTGCTGCGAGCGGATCCAGCGGGCGGTCTCCTCGGCCTCCTGCGGGGTGAGAATGCCGAGGAACTGCCGGAGCAGAAGGTCCTCGGCATCCATGGTGACGTTGGTCTCAAGCTCGCCCTTCCACCAGCCCTGATCGGACTGCAGCCCCAGCAGGTGGTCGCGGGCCCGGACGGCGGCTGCCGCCACCGTGTCGGAAAAGGTTTCGCGGGAGACTTCGTAGTCGGTGGTCGAACTCATCGGCAGCTCCCGTCCACATGTGGGTCCCGGTGCGGTACGAACAGCGGTGTCACGGCTTCGTCACCGATCCCGTTCGGTGACGAAGCGGGCCAGGGCAAGCAGTTCGGTTTCCACCAGCGGCGGCAGGGACAGCGACGCGATCAGCTTGGCGCACTCGTCGAGCTGGCGGTCGGCCTCGGCCGTGGTCCACTCCCGCCCGCCGGCGCGTTCCACCAGCCGTGCGATGTGGTGCAGCTCGCTCTCGGAAGCATCTCCCGAGGACGCGAGGAAGGTGCGCAGTTCGTCGGCGTCGGCGCCACCGGCGTCCAGCGCCACCACGACCGGGACGGACTTCTTGCGTGAGCGCAGGTCCGACAGCACGGGCTTGCCGGTCACCGCCGGGTCGCCCCAGATGCCGAGCAGGTCGTCCACGAGCTGGAAGGCCGTCCCCAGCCGGGAGCCGAACTCGGCGAGGCCGTCGACGAGCTCCGTCCGCCCGCCCGCGAGCACCGCGCCGATCGCGGCCGAGCAGGACAGCAGCGCGCCGGTCTTGCCGTCCTCCATCGTCAGAGTGTCGGCGACGGTGACGTCGTTGCGGGTCTCGAAGTACAGGTCCTCGGCCTGGCCRCGGACGAGGTCCTGCACGCCGGCGCCGAGCATGATCGCGGCGCGGCGGCCCGGCTCTCCCTCGACCTCCAGCAGCACCTGGGTCGCCAGCCCCAGCAGGGCGTCACCGGCGAGGATCGCGCCGTCGGCGCCGAAGACGGTCCAGGCGGTGGGCCGGTGGCGGCGCTCGGTGTCGCCGTCCATGAGGTCGTCGTGCAGCAGGGAGAAGTCGTGGACGAGTTCGACCGCGACCGCGCCGGGCAGCCCGACCTCGACCGCGGCACCGGCCGCCTCCGCGGACAGCAGTGCCAGTGCCGGACGTACCAGCTTTCCGCCGCCGCCCGGCAGCGGCGTGCCCTCCGCGTCGGTCCAGCCGCGGTGGTAGGCGACCACCCGGCGCAGCCGGGGATGGAGCCGGTCGACAGCGGCGCGTAGCGCCGGCACTGCCAGAGTCCGGCCCCGCTCGATCGCTTCGGGAACCAACGTGGTCATGCCGGGAATCCCCCTGTCGGTGACGCTGTCGATATCGATGTTGCGTTCGGAGTCGCGCCTGGAGCCGCGGTCGAGGCCGCCGCGGATGTCGGCGCCGACGTCGGCGCGGGTAGCGGAGCCTGCTCAGTGGGCAGAGCCTGCTCGGTGGACGGAGCCTGCTCGCTGGGCAGGGCCGGCGGTGCCAGCGAAGTAGGCGGCACCGGCGGGGCCGGCGGAGCCGGCGAGGCGGGCGGAGCCGGCGAACTGGGCGGAGTCGGTGGGGTCGACGGTGGACTCGGCTGTGGGGATGCCGCCGACGGCGGCGGGGCGCTCGGTGCGCCCGTCGGCCCGGGAGCCGATGATCCCGGTGGGCTAGAAGACGACGGTCTCTCGCCAGGGACCTTGGTCTCCGGCGTCCGGGACGATTGTGACGTTTTACACGGGCTGGCCGGCGACGACCCGCATCCTCCCAACTGCGCAGGAGCACCACCGGATGTCACGACCACGGGCAGCAACCGGCGGGCCGGGCCGGGTGACGGCGGCCTGGGGCGCCAGCCACCGAGCGCCACCTTTGCCGCGGCCAGCCCGCTGCGCACCGCGCCCTCCATGGTCGCGGGCCAGTCCGTGTCGGTCCACGCACCGGCCACCGCGAGCCCGGGCAGTTCGGTGGCCGCGCCGGGACGCAGCGCCCGGGTGCCGGGGGCCTGCCGGAACGTCGCGGTGCGTTCCCGGGTGACGAACACCTCGATCGCCTCGGCGTCCCGCGCGGCGGGCAGCAGCCGACGCATCTCCTCGACGAAAATGTCACGGATCTCACCGGCGGGCCGGTCGATCCAGTCGTCCGCGGCCGACAGGGAGATCGCCAGGTACTGCGCACCCGCACGCTCGGGGTGATCGGCCACCGACTCGACGATCCCGCTGGAGGCGGTCCGGTCGAAGACCCACTGGACGGGGGACCCCACCACGGCCAGGAAGGGCCCCTGCAGCACCGGCCGATCGTAGATCATATGCACGTTGACGATCGGTGACGAGCCGAGGTCGACGAATCGTTTCGGGTCCGCCACCGCGCCCTCGGGCAGCAGGGCTGCCGCCGCCGGCGGCGGCACGGCGAGCACCACCGAGTCGGCGTCGAGCGTGCCGCTGTCGGTGACCACTCGCCACCCGGTCGCCGTCCGGTCGATCGTGCGGACCTTCACGCTGGTCCGCACGTCCGCGCCGACGTCGGCGAGCTCCGAGGCCGCCGCATCCCCGTGCAGCCGCTGGAGGGGCACCTCCGCCCAGCCGATGTCCCCGGCGTCGGCCCGCTCCAGCAGGCCGGTGCGCACGACCTTGGCGGCGAGCCCGAGGGAGGCCGCGTCCGCGGGGGCGTTGAGGGTGGCGACGGTCAGCAGTTCCCACAACGCCTCGATCGTGGCCGGTGACTGGCCCCGGCGGGCCAGCCAGCTGCCGAACGAGACACCGTCCACCTCGGGCCGGCTCGGGTCGAGCCGGCCCAGCTGGTAGGCGGCGAGCGCGGCCCGCAGCCGCTGGCCGAGCGGGAACGCGCGGTATCCCAGCAGCGCCGGGGTCAGGTGCAGCGGCGCCGGCCAGGGGATGCGGGTACGCCGCAGCCGGGCGTTCGTACCGGAGTCGGCGAGCAGCACCGGGACGTCCAGCCGCTGCTGGAGGGTGGTCAGGTGCTCGACGCCGAGCCGGCGGAGGAACCCGCGGTAGGCGGTGCAGCAGCGCATGAAGACGTGCTGGCCGGTGTCGACCCACAGCCCGTCCCTGGCGAACGAGGCGGTGGCACCGCCCAGCCGCGGCCGTGCCTCCAGCACGGTCACGTCCGCGCCGATGTCCGCGGCGGTCAGCGCGGCCGACAGGCCGGCAAGCCCACCACCGACGACGACCATCCGGTGGCCGCCCGGCCCCGGCGGCGGCGCGGCGGGCTGTGTCACAACAGACTGTGCCTGTCGTGATGCCTGTTTCGATGGCGGCGCGTCCGACGGCGTCCCGGTATCCACGCTCATGCGGCCGACACCTCCGGGCGCCCGGCCAGGCTGCGCGCGGCCACCACCGCCTTCTCCCAGCCCGGCAGCGACAGCCGTTGCTGCAGGACGGGGGTGGGGTCGGTCCTGATCCGGCGGTTGAGCCGCAGGTAGATCCCGGCCATCGCCCCGCAGCACGCGGCGCTGCGCCGGTCGAGCATGGTCAGCAGTTTCAGACCGCGCCCGTACCATTCGTCGGCCCGCTGCGCGCACTCCCGGAGGTATTCGACGAGTGCGTCCTCGGGACCGCCGAGCCGGCCGTCCGGGCCGAGGGCAAGGGTGATCCCGGCCTTTTCCAGTTCGGCCCGGGGCAGATAGATCCGGCCGGTAATCAGGTCCTCCCGGACGTCTCGGAGAATGTTGGTCTGTTGTAGGGCGATCCCGAGCTCGTCGGCGACCGTGGCGGCCCTCGCGTCCGCGTGCGCCGCCTGCGTGCCGAAGATCCCCAGCGACAGACGCCCGATGGTGCCGGCCACCCGTCGGCAGTACTCGACGAGGTCGTCGAAGGACTCGTAGGTGACCCCACGCAGATCCATCTCGACGCCGTCGATCAGTTCGCAGAAGGCGTCCACCGGGATGGGGAAGCGCCGGCAGGCGTCATCCAGAGCTATCAGAACCGGGTCGGAGCTGGCCGCGCCGAGCCCTGTGATGTCCGTCCGGGCCGCGGCCAGGCGGATGGCCTTCTCCTCGAGGGGCAGGTCACCGTCGCCGATGTCGTCGAGCCGGCGGGCGAAGGCGTACACCGCGGACAGCGCCGCCCGTTTGTCGACCGGCAGCAGCCGGATGCCGTAGGCGAAGTTGCGCGCGGCCTCACGGGTCAGCGCCTCACAGGACGCGTATGCTTCCTCTACCGTCGGCGACCGGAAACGACCGTCGGAGGTCATTCGCCACCTCCACCCGCGGCGGGCCTGTTGATGATCCCACCGCCGGTGACCAGCGGCGGCAGCACGACGCGCGCCGAACGGGCCGCCCGCCGGGCGGACGGGGTGAGCGAGGTCAGCGCCACCGCCAGGGCGTAGCGAACGATCCGTGGCTTCGGCGCGGTCGGGGCGCCGCCGAGGACGTCGCACCCGGCCCGTTCGACCGCGTCCAGCGCCGCGCGGCCACCGCCGACGAACCCGGCCAGGACCAGCCGTAGCCGGCCCTCGACCAGGCCCACCAGCGGCGTGCCCTCGTCGAGGATCCGGCGGGCGCGCAGCACCTGGAAGGCGATCAGCTCCCGTACCGCCGGGCCAGCGCTGGGGTGCGCGAGGTCTCGCTCGTGCACCCCGAAGCTGTCGAGGTCCTCCCGGGGCAGGTAGATCCGGCCGGCGGCATAGTCCTCGGCCACGTCCTGCACATGCTCGACGATCTGCAGCGCCGTGCAGACCCGGTTCGACAGCTCGACCCGGTCGGGGGTGCTGACGCCGAAGACACCGAGCACCATGTGTCCCACCGGATCGGCGGACAGGGTGCAGTAACGCAGCAGGTCATCGAAGGTGTCGTAGCGGGTGACCAGCTGGTCCTGCCGGTTGGCCGCGACGAGCCGGCGGAACGGCTCCGGCGCCAGACCGCATTCCCGGACGGTCGGTGCCAGCGCCTGGATGACCGGGAGTGTGGGCGTCCCGCCCCAGATCCGGTCAAGATCGGCTTCCAGCGCGTCGAGCAGCGCGAGCCGGTCGCCGCTCGCCTCGTCACCGATGTCGTCGACGAGGCGGGCGAATCCGTAGATGGCGAACAGGTGCTGCCGCTGCCGGGCCGGCAGGATCAGCGGAGACACCGGGAAGTTCTCGGCGGAAGCCGCCCGCAACACATCCTGGGGTGAGGACGTGAGGGCGTCCCCGGGCAGCGGCGCACCGGGAGTTCCCGCCCGCCCGCCCGTCGGCCCGCCTGGCGGCGAGCCGACCTTTGCGTCGCTTGTGGTCATGCGCCTCCCCCTCGTCAGCGGTTGGGCCTGACACGCGCCGCGGGAACGATCCGGCGGCGCGCCTGAACAGGTCTGCTCTCCAAATTCCTGAGCCTCCGGCCGCACGAAGCAATAATGATCATGCAACCTTCACCCTCACGGTCCCCCCTGGTACCCCGGAGGCTGTGAAGACCTCCGGCGACGCGCGACAGGCACGACGCCGCCGCCGTCGGCCCTCCGGTGGCCCGGGGACCGAAGGCCTCCCGGATCGGCTCCCGGGACCCCGAGCGCGAAAAACCATGGCCGTRCCACCTCCGGCCGGCCATCCGATATGCGGCACGCCCTTTTTCAGCGCGTGCCCCACATGATTCCCCGATCCAACCGATATGACCCCGTTACCGCCTGTCCGGGTACTGTGCGGACCCTCACATCCACGAGGGACACCGCCATGCCGCGGGACGTGCCGCGAGCGCCCTCCCCCACCGGTGGCCACCACTGCCGCGACATGGTCGAACAGGAGGCCGCCGGCCATGACCGTGCCGCAGCCGGGCACGGCGTCCGTCTCCTCCGTCGCGCGATGCATCACCGGCGGTCCGGGCCGGCCTCCCCGTCGTCCCGAGTGCTTCTAACCGAAGATTCCCGCCAACCGCCGGTAGAGCGTAGGCGTCACCCCGTGGACCCGGGCGGCAAGCGACAACCAGCGCGGTACCCAGATCTCGGCCTGTCCCCGCCCGGTCGCGAGCAGCATGCGCTCGGCGACAAGGCGAGCCGGTTGCAGACGTGGCCACCTGCGCACGTACGGCGCTCCACGACGGCGGAAGAAAGCGGTGTCAACGACCCCTGGAAAACACAAAGTGACCGTAACACCACGACCGGCAACCTCGGAACGCAGGGCGTCGGCGAACCCGACCAGCGCGGCCTTGGTCGCCGAGTAGGCGACCTCACCACGTACCCCCAACGCTCCGGCGACGCTGCCGACCAGCAGGATGCGCCCGTGCCCACGCTCAAGCATGGCCGGGAGCACGGCGCGGACGAGCGCCATCGGCGAGAGCACGTTGACCGCCACGAGCTCGGCAAGGGCCTCGTGGGAAAGCTGGTCGAACGGGCCGGCCGAACCAAGACCGGCCGCGCACACCAGCAGATCGAGATCGCCGAGAAGATCCTCGCTGCGGGAGGCCACCGTGGCCTCGGCGCCCGGGACCGACAGGTCCACCGCGATCCGGTGACCGGACGTGGAGGCGGCAACCTCGTCGAGCGCGACACCATTGCGGCCGACCAGCAGGACCTTGCAGTTCATCTCGCCGAGCAGCAGCGCCGCCTCTCTACCAATTCCGCTGCTCGCGCCGGTGACAAGCGCTGTCCTGGGCGGCCATCCCCGGCTGCCCGCGAAGCGGGACTGCTCGGCGACGACGTGCAGGCGGCTGTCCGGAACCGTGGGACGGGCCGGTGTATACACAACAAAACCCTCCGGTCGCGCGGTGGTCGCCTCCTCCCGGGTGGGAGACGGTCGCGGTCAGGCCCTCGGAACCTGGGTGTCGCCAGCGCTGACGACAAACGGTCGGCCCCACGTACGGCCCAGCCCTATTTCATCGCCCCACGGCCGGAACGTCCATCGTCAGGTGGACGACACGGCCCCGAAAGCCTTGTCGGACCCATCACGGCAACGATGGATCCACACCGCAAGCACTACATGACATTCGGTCAACATTCACCCAAAATTTGATTGTCGACCGATGACACCCATCACATTCGGTACACGACATCGGAACACGGATTTTTCACTGCCGACATGCCGCGGCCCGTCATCAGGCCCCGATAGACCCCGATGTGACTAGAAGAATTCAATCATATCACCCGGACGTATCCCCGCATTGCTGAAGGTGCCGCCTGGCGCCTCCACCGCTTCCGTGTAAGCGGCCTCAGCTCGGTAGATCTCACAACTGTTCGGATTCTCTTCGCCACACGGCGTCATCTCCTGGATCGTCACCACCCGCCCGTACCGGGAGAACACGATCGAGAGCGGGATCAGGGTCCGATACATATAAAAACCGTCCGTCGACTCTCTGCCGAAGACGAACAACATGCCGGTTCCGGACGGCAGCGACGTGCGGTCCATGAGCCCACGCCTACGGGCGGCCGGCGTCTCGGCAACCTCGACCGTGAGGGTCACCGCCCCCACCCGCACCCGACGGGTCGCCGGGCCCGCTCCGGCCCGCGCCAGGCCGTCGGCAGCGGGGTCACCGGTGGTCACCGCGGGTTCGGTGGCCGGCCCCCCCGCCGACGGCGGCGACCGGACCGGAGCGGTCGACAGCCGCGGCGCGCACAGCCAGACAGCACCCCCGACAGCGATCGCCAGAGTCACCACCGAAAACACGTAACGTGATCGGAGCATTATCAACAGGATACCCAACCACCTCACGACTACTACTCAAAGTCAACAAATGCTGACCAGGAGCAGCATTGCGCTCTTTCTTCACACCGCCAGCGGCCCAGCCCCGGGTATCCCCGGTATCCCCGGTATCCCCGGTGAGACAGGTRTCCCCGGTGGGAAGACAGGTATCCCCGGTGGGAACAGACGGGAGACAGCCAAGGACGGTCCGGACGGGACGTTGCCGGCGTCGAGCCGAGCCGAGGGCCTATCCGGTGGGCCCGAGAGCGTCGAGAGCGGCCTCGACGACCTCACGCCGGACGTCCTCCGGAACGAGCGGCTGATCGACACCGATCTCCCCCGGGCCGCCGCGGGCGGCGTCGACGCCCACGGCGGCCAGCGTCCGCCGCTCCAGCGCGGTGCCGAGGATGCCCGCCTGCACACAGCCGACCGCGCAGCGGGCCCGCAGGATACGTGACGGAGTGGGTTCTGGCCCGGCCAGGGCGATCACGATGGCGTCCCGGTGCGAGGCGAGGTCCCCCTTGCCGACCTGTCGGTGGATCACCGACGGGTCGTCGACAAAGGCGGACAGCACCGCGCCCGGACCGGCCATCGCCTCGACCAGACCCTCGATAATCGACCGAGCCGACACCGGTGGATCAACGCGCGAGAGATCGCTCACATGGCCGAACGCCTCCAYGAACGGCTGCACCGCTGCGTCCAGAATCATGTCCTTGGACGCGAAGTGGTAGTAGAGAGCGGCTTTCGTCATACCAAGGCGCTGTGCAATGTCACGGATTGACGTCCCTGCGTAACCTCGTTCGTTGAACAGCTGGACGGCGACGGCAAGGATCCGGTCACGCGTATCCGCAGCGTGAGAACGCGGCGCACGACCGGGCATCGTCGCCATGCACCCCTCTCAGCAGGAGGTCCGGAGCGGAAACCTGTAGCCATCCTGACAATATCCTCTCCTACTGACCGATCGGTAGACTACCCCGATCGACCGATCGTCCAGAACGCCCGGGGATACCGGCGTTCTGGGCTGACACTGACCCGTCCATCGGCCCAGACCCGGGGGGAAACCCGTGGCATCGCTCGCGCGTTGGTGCTTCCGTCACCGCTGGATCGTCCTGCTGCTGTGGTTCGCGGCCCTGCTTGGCTTCGGGACGGCCGCATATGCTGCCGGCACGGACTACAAGAACAACTTCTCACTTCCCGGAACCGAGTCCCAGCAGGCGATCGACCTGCTCGAACGGGAGTTCCCCGCCGCCGCCGGCGAGACCGCGAGCATCGTGCTGCACGCCCGCACGGGCACCCTCTACAACCCGCTGCTCGAAGCCGACGTCGTCCCCGTGCTCGAGCGGGTCGCACGCCTGCCACACGTGGTCGCCGTGATCAGCCCGTACGACCCGGCGGGCGCCGGCCAGTTCACCCGGGACGGCCGGACCGCCTTCGCCACGGTCGCACTGGACGACCAGGCCGTCGACATCCCCCGCTCCGACCTCAAAGCGATCATCGATACCGCCCGCGCGGCCGACAGCGGGCCGCTGCAGGTCGAGGTGAGCGGGACCGCGGTCGCCATCGTCGAACAGCCGCAGCAGAACACCAGCGAGCTGCTCGGGGTGGTGGCCGCCGCGATCATCCTGTTCATCGCCTTCGGAACCCTGCTGGCGATGACGCTGCCCCTGGTCGCCGCGGTCATCGCGCTCGGCGTCGGGATGGCCGGCATCGGCCTGGTGTCCCACGTGATGTCCGTCGCCCAGTTCGGGCCGACGCTGGCGACCCTCATCGGCCTGGGCGTGGGTATCGACTACGCGCTGTTCATCGTCAACCGGCACCGTATCGGCCTGCGGGCGGGCAAGACCCCCGAGGAGGCGGCCGTCACCGCCATCAACACCTCCGGGCGGGCCGTCCTGTTCGCCGGGCTCACCGTCTGCATCGCGCTGCTGGGCATGTACGCGCTCGGGGTCACCTTCCTCTACGGTGTCGCGGTCTCCGCGGCCCTTGCCGTCTCGCTGACCATGGCCACCGCGGTCACGCTGCTCCCGGCGCTGCTGAGCTTCTACGGGATGAAGGTGCTCGGCCGGGCCGAGCGGGTGAAGCTCGCACACATGGGCCCCGAACCCGAACACCCGTCCGGTTTCTGGTGGCGGTCGTCCCGCCGGATCGAACGGCGCCCGGTGCTCTACGCCGTGCTGTCGGCCACCCTGATCATGATCACCGCGCTGCCGTTCTTCTCGCTGCGGCTCGGCACGGCCGACGAGGGCAACGGCTCGCAGTCCAAGACGTCCCGGCGCGCCTACGATCTTCTGGTCAGCGGGYTCGGGCCCGGGTTCAACGGGCCGTTCAGCCTCGTCACGAAGATCCACTCCCCCGCCGACTTCACGGCCCTGGAGACGGTGGTCACCGAACTGCGTGCCGAGCCGGGGGTCGCCGTCGTCTCACCGCCACAGCCGAGCCCGAGCGGACAGGCCGCGATCGTGGCGCTGTACCCGAGCACAAGCCCGCAGGACGCCAGGACCGCCGCGCTGCTCAAGCGGCTACGTGGGACGACCATCCCGCAGGTGACCGCGGGCACCGCCCTGGACATCAAGATCGGCGGCGTGACCGCGACCTACCAGGACTTTTCCGACGTCCTGACCAGCAAGCTCCCGCTGTTCATGGGGGTGGTCGTGGCGCTGGCCTTCCTGCTGCTGATGGCGGTGTTCCGCAGTGTCGTCGTACCGCTGACGGCGTCGGTGATGAACCTGCTGGCGGTCGGCTCGGCGTTCGGGGTGATCGTCGCGATCTTCCAGTGGGGATGGCTCGCGGGCCTCATCGGGGTCAAGGGCGGCCCGATCGAACCCTTCCTGCCCGTGATGCTCTTCGCCATCCTCTTCGGGCTGTCCATGGACTACGAGGTGTTCCTGGTCAGCCGGATCCACGAGGAGTGGCTCGTGCGCCGGGACAACCGGATCGCGGTCTCCCTCGGTCAGGCCGAGACCGGCCGCGTGATCACCGCCGCTGGCGCGATCATGACGCTGGTCTTCGCGTCCTTCATCCTCGGGGCCGACCGGGTGATCAAACTGTTCGGCCTCGGGCTCGCGGTGGCCGTCCTCATCGACGCGTTCATCGTCCGGGCGCTGCTGGTACCCGCGCTCATGCACCTGTTCGGGAAGGCGAACTGGTGGCTGCCGTCCTGGCTGGACCGGATACTGCCGAGGGTCTCGGTGGAGTCGGCCGAGGAGATCGAGGAGATCCGTAACACCCCCGTGCCCGCCGAGGTCATCACGCCCGCGGACGAGGAGGACAGCCCCCGCGACCAGGCGAGCGCGTCCACGCACACCCCACCGACCCGCCGGGCCGACAACCACGCATAGCCCGCCGGTCCACCGGTCCACCGATTGCGCACAGCCCGCCGGCTCGGCGGGCTGGCGGACCGGGCACAGCTCGCCAGGTCGGCGCGGCAATCCGTGACAACCAATCCGCGACGATCAATCCGTGACAACATAGAACTGAAAGCAATCAGACGCGGCAACTGACACGGGGCCGGTCTGTACACCCACCATCCGCAGTTATTACGCTGCGGAGTCATGAAGAAGCAGAAGGTTGCCAAAGGGCGAGAGTTCCCGCTCGTGACGGCGGCCGTGATCGCCGCCGGATCCAAGCCGCCCTCAGGGCCGCGGCTGTCGCCCGGGCCGGAGCCGCGTCGACGGTGACCACGCCTCCGACCCGGGCCACGGACGCGGAGCAGCCTTCGCCGCTGGAGCGGGCCCGGCGGCGGCTGGGCAGAGCGCGGCTGCCGCTGCTCGGCATAGCCGCGTTCATACTGCTCCTGGCGCTGGCGATGTCGTGGACAGCGGTACGTGGCCTACTCGCGCGATCGCATCTGCGGACCGTCCAGAACGAGATCACCGCGCTGGACCAGGCGCTGCGGGCCGGCGACAAACTGTCCGGCGCCGCGCTGCGCGCCCGGGTGAACACGATCGGCACGGAGACCGCGGCCGCCCGGAAACTGACCGGTGACCCGCTGTGGGCGCTGGCCGTCCATGTCCCGACGATCGGCTGCCCCGCCCGGTCCGTCCGCTCCATGGTGACCGCGCTGGACCAGTTGCTCCAGGACTCGCGCCCCCTGCTGGACCCCACGGGATCCGTCCTCGACCTGGACACCCTGCGCACCGGCACCACCATCGACACCGACCGGATCGCGGCCGCCCGCCCGGCCGCCGCGTCCACGCACGCCGCGATCAGCCAGTTCCACCGGCGGCTCGCGGCGACGCCGAGTTGCGGGGCGATCGGAGCCCGCCTCGGGCTCGCCGACGCCCGCGAGGCCGGTCTGCGCCACGCCGAACGGCTCGAGCGCGCCGCCGCGACGCTGGAGCTGGTGACCCGGCTGGTGCCGCCGATGATGGGTGCTGACGGGCCGCGCCGCTACCTGCTGGTCGTCCAGAACCCGGCCGAGTCCCGGGCCACCGGGGGCATCATCGGGGCCTTCGGCCTGCTGACCGCCGTCGACGGCAGGCTTGGGCTCACCGGCATCTCCGGCAACGGCTACCTGCCCGGTGGGCCGACCCAGCGGGTGCCGGCCATGGCGCTCCCGCCCGAGCTCGAGGACATGTACGCGGACGCGCAGCCGACCCAGGTCTGGGCCAACGCCAACCTCACCCCGCACTACCCGACCGTCGGCAGCTTCTACACGGCGCTCTACCAGGCGGGCACGGGTGTGCGCGTCGACGGGACGATCAGCGTCGATCCGACAACGCTGTCCTACCTGCTTGCCGCGACAAAGCCAGCGGTTCTGCCGGGTGGGCGGAGCATTTCGGCCGGCTCGCTCGTCGAGCTCGTGGAGTCACGGGCGTACGCCGAGATCGGCGACGTCTGGCAGCGGGACGCCTTCTTCGCCTCCGTGGGGCGGGCCGTCTACGACGCGGTCGCGTCCGGCGCGGGAAACACCTCGGCGCTGCTGTCCGCGCTGGGGCGGGCCGCCGCCGAGGGGCGCCTGCTGGTATCCAGCAACCATCCGGCGGAACAGGAAATCCTTGAGACGACCGCGCTGGGCGGTGCGCTCCCCGACGGCGACGGCCCCTATCTCGCGGTGGTGACGCAGAATGCCGCGGCCAGCAAACTCGAMTACTGGCTGCGGCGCAGCACCGACTACCGCAGTGTCCGTCGTCCCGACGGCTCCGCGGACGTGACGATCACGATACGGCTCACAAACGCGGCCCCGGCCGGCCTGAGCGCCTACGTCCGCAACCGGAGCGACCAGCCTGTTCCTGGCCAGCCTGGCGCCGGCGGGCAGGGTGCGCCTCCAGCCGGCAATCCGGACGCGCAGAAMCTGCTGTCGCTGGCGGTGTACACCGGCGTGGGCAGCGGGCTACAGGCGGCCACCCTGGACGGGCTGCCCGTTCACCTGCACCGCGACGCCGAGCGGGGCCATCCGGTGCTTTCGACGCCCCTCCCGCTCGACCGTGGGCAGACCCGCACGCTGGTGTTGCGGATCTGGGAACCGGTGGCCAGAGCGACCCTGCTCCTGCGGCCGCAACCGCTGGCCGTTCCTGAAACCGTCACCACATCAGGTATACGTTCTGTCTCCCCCTGGTCACGGAATCCTGAATGACACGCCCAGCAGCGTAGACACGGAAAGTAACGATCTATAAGCTGACAGTGTTCATGTTCAGGCTGCTTATACCAGCAGGCCCGACAGTGGGAGTACATCCATGAGATTTCGTCGATTGGGAGCGGCCCTGCTCGCCGCCGGCTGTCTGCTGGCGCTCGGCGTGACATCGGCATCCCCAGCCGTCGCCCAGTCCTATCCACCCCCCTTCCGGTGCACCGGCTTCCTGGACAGAGGCACGGTGACACCAAGCCCGGTCGTGACCAACGCGTCCTTCACCTTCAGTGGATGTGGTTACACGCCCGGCTCGACCGTCCAGCTCTACAGCAACTTCCAGTACTACGGGAGCACGACTGCGGACGGTAGCGGCCTCTTCCAGGCCACGCTGACGGCCCCGCCCACGCGTGGTGTGCTCAGGCTCACCGCCGTCGGCCAGGCCCCCGGTGGACAGCTGCGGGTCACCGTTGCGATCGTCCGGGTCCGCGCCGGCTGACAACGGCTGCTCGGCCCGTGACCGGAGCGTCGGCCCAGGCCGTGTCCGATGGAGAGTGGTTGCCCGGACGTAGTCCGCGTGACCGAAGATTCATCGGACGCGGCCCAGGGCGATAAGCCGATCGCGGGCCGAGCCCCCTGCCGTCCCCCTAATGCCGTCCCCCATGTCGTCCCTCTACGTAATCCCCCACGTCACCTGCCCCTGACAGCACCTGCCCCTGACGACACCGCGGCAGGAGGAGTACCTCCATGAACTTCCGGGTAATTGCCGTCACCCTGCTGCTCGGCGGCGGCCTGGCTCTCAGCGCGACGCTGGGATCGCCGGCCACCGCCCAGCAGCTGCAGGAACAGCTTCCCGACTGCGCCGGCCCGGTCAGCTTCGCTTCGGTTGATCCCGAACGGGTCCTGGCGGGCGGGTCGGTGCTCTTCAGCAGCTGCGGCTTCGCGCCGGGCAGCACAGTCACCATCGACGACAACGGCGCGCGCACCCGGACCGTGACCGCGGACAACGCGGGCAACTTCGCGATCCGGCTGACCCTGCCCACCCAGGGGGACCATTATCTGACCGCCACCGGAACGCCGAAGGACGCGGTCGACGCGGCGTCGTATGCCGGGCCGGCCGACGGCGGCATCGGGGCGCAACCGACCGACACCGAGGAGCGCAAGGCCGTCGGCATGGTCTGGGTGGACGCCTCCGGTGCCGCAGCCAGCGCCGACGACGCGGACACAGCCGGGGAGGCCGGCGGGGACGCGGACGGCGCCCTTCCGGTTTCCGGTACCCAGGCCGGTGTGCTCGCGGCGGCCGCAGCGGCCCTGATCGGTGGCGGCGTGTTCTTCCGCTCGCTGCGCCGCCGAGCCCGGGACGGGGACACGCCGTCACCGACGGCCCAAGCCGTCGCCGGCGGGCCGCCTCCGACGGATCCGCGGTCGCCCGGGCCACGCCCGGACGACCGCCACCGTCCACCAGGCACGGCATAGGCGGTGCCTGACGCTCCAGGCCGTTCCTGACGGATGTTCGGTCGCGCGGGCCACGCCCGGGCGACCGAACGTCGACCAGCAGTCGACCAATATCCGTCAGGGACGGCCTAACCCTGTCGTCCGGAGCCGTCCGGGCTCAGTAACTCAAGGTCGTCCACGGTCACGAGAGCAGCGGCGATCACCCATTCACCGAGCCGGACGATGTAGTCGGGCAACCGGCGCGACGCCGGTCCCGGCTCGTCCCGCAGCAATCCGGGTATCCCCTGCCCGGCAAGGTTGCTACGAACGGTGGCAAGCCGCGAGCGGACATAGTTGTCGTCGCGGTTGACCCGCCGGGCGATCTCCCGGTAGGTGGCGAACGGCGCGTGGTTGTCGCCGGTGCGCAGCCGCGGTTCGCAAAGAGCCACCAGCAGCAGACGTTCGGTCTGGGTGAGGCGGACGGAGATCTGCATCGTGTCCTGATCGCGGTGCACCTGCTGCCGGCGATGGTGGACGACGTCGATCTGGTGGCGCTCGCCGTCCGTGCCGACGGCGACGATGTGGAATTCGGCCAGCCCCGCGGACAGCGCCGTGCCCGGTGACACGATGTGATGAGTGTCGCCGCTGGCGGTCAGCAGGAGCAGGGGATGCCGACCGGTGTTGCTGATGACGATCGCGCCTTCGCTCTCGGCCAGCGTCCCGGCCCGGCGGGAGACAAGCAGATCCTGTGGATCGGCCCCGAACGGGATGTCACAGCCGGCCCGGCCGAAGGTCAGCCGCCGACCCGCTCCGAGATTCCATCTCCGTCCGCCCGCGACGATCCTCGCGACGACCGCCGGTGTTGCCGCGTCCGGTATCCCTCGTGGGACCATGCGTCTTCGCCGCCCCTTTCATGCCGACCCGACGAGCCTAGCTACGAAAAGACCCGCTGGCTGTCATGTCCGAATCACCGTCCGGACCGCCTTCTTCCGGTGGCTGGTCCGGACAGCTCACCGGGACGCCCCGCCCCGCTCGACAGCGATCCCGAGGACGCTCCCGGGGCCCCGGGCCGCCCGGACCTCAAGGGGAGCACCCCTGCTCCGGTGCGGGGGCGCTCTGTTCGGGTGCCCGCGGGCCCGGCAGGATCTGTTCTGCGCCCACCGGCAGGCACCGCAAGGATGCCGGGGCGTACCTCGGCTGGGGGGCCGAGGTGGGGGGCAGTACCGGGGGAGAAGAGATAGCCCGAAACCGGCGGGCTGGCGGCGGAGGGGGTCGCCAGCCCGCCGGTCCCCGGCGTCCCGCTGCCTTCCGTGCTGCCGCCGGGCGATCCAGGATCGATGTTTTTGTGGCCTGTGTCATAGTGCTACCAGTCCTTTGACCCCGATCCGGTCCCGGCCAGATCCTGGCCTGTCATCAGCCTCCCGCGCCTGTCTGTCACCAGGCCGACAAGCGTCCTGTCGTGGCGACAATCAATCACAGATCGTCCCCGCGACCAGGCATGTCACACGCGTGAACATATCCGCACACAGCATGCGACCTCAGATGACGGGGTACCACCAACCCAGCCGGGAGTCCCCGGCCTCCCATACGCCCGGGGACTCCCGGCGGCACGGGCCACCTCACGTGGTGGCGCCACCAGGTGGTCGCGCAGATGCGAGCGCGCAGCGAGAACGCGGGCGCGCAGAAGGGAGTCGCATGACCACGGCACAAGAGATCATGCATCGAGACGCCGAGTGCATCGGTGAGAGCGAGACCCTCGTCGACGCCGCCCGCAGGATGCGGGATCTCGGTGTCGGTGCCCTGCCGATCTGTGGCGACGACAACAGGCTGCAGGGCATCATCACCGACCGCGACATTGTGATCAGATGTCTCGCCGAGGGAAGGGACCCCGCGACGACCCGGGCCAGGGAACTCGGCCAGGGCAGGCCGTTCTACATCGACGCGGACGCGAACGTCGACGAGGTCCTGCAACAGATGATGGAGCACCGGATCAAAAGGCTGCYTGTCATCGACAACAACCAGCTGGTAGGAATGATCAGCGAATCGGACCTCGCGAGGAATCTGCCCGAGGAGAAGYTGGGCCAGTTGGTGGAGGCCATCAAGTCAGGCCCCAGCGACCGCCCCGCCTGAGAAACCATCCGTGCCGTTCGGATACACGGCACTCGGGTACGTGGTATTCGGGTAGATGGTATTCGGGTAGATGGTATGCGGGTAGGTGGAAGGCGCCACCACGACGACGCTTTCCACCTACCGCTTCGACCTGCAACCGCTGGTTGTAGGTGAGAACTGCTGCCGTGACGGCGTTTTCCACCGACAGGCACGGAACGCTTAGGTGGAAAACGCTGCCATGGCGGCTTGTTTCACCTACCGCTCTGGTTGGGTTATCCCGGYGGCGCGGATCGCCCGCAGGTTGTCCTCGTGGAACAGTGCGTAGGCGGAGATCTCGTCGGTCAGCACGTCGATGTCCAGATCCCCCGGTTCGGCATGCGCAAGCTGTTCCAGGTCGACGACGGCGCGGTAGACAAAGGTCGCGTTCCCCTCCAGCCGAGGAGTCAGGACGCCGTCCGCGGCGGGCGTGAGAAAGGACCTCGCGCATCCGCCCGGGTTGCGGACCAGCAGCGGCTCGTCCGCCGGGGCGTGGCCGAGCCGCGAGTACACCGCACGGGACGCGACCACGCCGGAGCCGCAGGACGGCGTCAGCCCGGCGCCGCGCTCGAAGGTACGAACGAATATCTCCCCCGGTGTGGTGAGCGGCCGGACAAACGACACGTTGGCGCCCGCCGGGAGAACCACCGRCAGGCCTGCCGCCGCGCCGCCCACCGCGACCAGCTCGTTCTCGTCGTAGTCGTCGACGACCGCGACCAGGTGCGAATTGGGAACGGCGACCCCGGTGAAACGCAGCGCCGGATGCAGCGTCGGGATGACCGTGTCGACGTGCTCGGCGCCCGTGGTCACGACAGGGACGTCAGCCGCGCGGAACGTCACCGGGGGAAGCTCGACGGCCACGCTCCACACCCCGGCGGCCACCTGCGGGATCCGCTCGACCCGGAACCGCCCGCCACCTGTCGAGACGTCCAGCGCGTCGACTCCCCGGCGTTCGAGGACAAGTCGGCCGACGCACCGCAGGCCGTTGCCGCACAGTTTGGCCGACGACCCGTCCGGATTGAAGAAGAACGCCTCCGGTACCGCCCGTGAATCATCGACGAAATACAGGCCGTCACCGCCCAGCGGGCCCTGCCGGTCACAGACGAGCCGGACGAAATCCGCCACCTCGGCCGGTGTCGAGAAAATCCGCTCGGGTCGGCCGTCCACAATGAATATGTCGTTGCTGGAACCGTGTGCCTTCAACAGCTCGAATTTCATGCGAACCCTCCCGGCCGGCGTCCACGGACACTATATGTCCCCGGGCCGGACCGGACGCGGCCGCCGGTCGCGGAATCATCATCGCCGGGCGGCCGGAGCATTCCACCCGGGCGGCCGGCCGGAGCCGGAGCGCCGGGCGCCCGAAGTGCGGCCGGGGCCGCCTCTCGAGGCCCCCGGAAAGACAGGGCCACGGCCGCTCGATCTTTCCTGGGCGCCCGGCAAGGCCACCGCCGGCAGTTGGGAAGGCGGGGCAGCGCCCGCACCGGACGCCGCTTCCCGTGCACGTTCTACTGTCAATGGGTGACATCGATGCGGACAACCGGGGAAACACTGGCCGCGACCCTTGCGGCGGAGCTGCCGGACGGTGCCGTGGTGACCGACCCGGATCTGCTCGTCCCCTACCGTCACGACCAGGCCAGCGGGACGGAGGCCGGACAGCCGGCCGTCGCCGTCTTCCCCCGCGGCACCGAGCAGGTCCAGGCGGTGATGCGCGTCGCGCACGGCCGGGGCGTGCCGGTGGTCCCCCGCGGCGCGGGCTCGGGGCTGTCCGGCGGGGCCAACGCGATCGACGGGTGCGTGCTGCTGTGCCTGGAGCGGATGGACGCCATCCGCGACATCCGTCCCGCCGACGGGTACGCGGTCGTCGAACCCGGGGTGATCAACCAGCGGTTACGCGAGGCCGCCGCCGCCCACGGCCTGTGGTACGCGCCGGATCCGGCGTCCCGGGACTGGTGCACCATCGGTGGCAACATCGCGACCAACGCCGGTGGCCTGTGCTGTGTGAAGTACGGCAGCACCCGGGACTCCGTGCTCGGCCTCGAGGTGGTGCTGGCCGACGGGCGGGTCACCCGGGTCGGGCGCCGGGCCCTCAAGGGGGTGGCCGGCTACGACCTGGTCAGCCTGTTCGTCGGTAGCGAGGGCACCCTCGGCGTGATCACCGAGGCCCGGCTGCGGCTGCGTCCGCTGCCCGCCGCGCCGACCACCACGGTCGCGGTGTTCCCCGACCTGGCCAGCGCCGGCCGGGCGGTTGAAAAGATCATGAATGTCGCCACGCCGTCCCTGCTGGAGCTGATGGACGCGACGACGCTCGCCGCGGTCGAACGATTCCAGCCCATGGGCCTGGACGCCTCCGCCGCCGCGCTGCTCCTCGCCCAGAGCGACCTGCCGGGGCAGGCCGGCACGGCCGAGGCCGAGGCCGTCGCCAGCGTCTGCGAAGCCGCTGGCGCTACCGAGAGTTACCGTTCGGAGGACGCGGCGCAGGCCGACATGCTGCTGGCCGCCCGCCGGCTCGCCTTCCCCGCGCTGGAACACCTCGGCGCGTGGCTGCTCGACGACATCGCCGTACCGCGCTCACGCATCGTCGAGACGATCAGTGGCGTCGAACGCATCGCCGCGACCAGGGACGTCGTGATCGGCACCTTCGGCCATGCCGGGGACGGCAACCTGCATCCGATGATCGTGTATCCGCGTGACGATCCGGACGCTGAACGGCGCGCGCTCGCCGCGTTCGACGACCTGCTCGGCCTCGCGCTGCGGGTCGGTGGGACGGTCAGCGGCGAACACGGTGTCGGTGTGCTCAAGCGCCGCGGCCTGGCCGACGAACTGGACCCGGTGGCGCGGTCGCTGCACACCTCGATCAAACAGGCGCTCGACCCGACCGGCATCCTCAACCCCGGTAAGGCCCTGCCGCTGCGCCCGTGAGGCCCGCGATTTCCCGGGCTTCCCGGCTTCCCGGCTTCCGCGCGTCAGCGCTGAACAACCGGCGCGCCCGGGCTCGAACACCTCAGGCGCGCCGGCCGGCTCATCCCCGCCCACCCGTACGGAGCATGATCCAGACGAGTTTGTCGTTCGGTACGCTTTTCGGCCCCGTCGGCGTACACGACGACAAACTCGCGGCGATCTTCCTGGCTAGGCTGCCGCGCGGGCGGCCACTGCCTTCTCCGCGGCATCGCGAGACTGCTCGGCGAGTGGGATGAGGTCGGCCAGGGCCGGGTTGACCGCGGCCAGCGTCAACTCGACGTGGATGAAGTTGATGTCGGTCGCGCCGAGCGCGGTGAGCACGTGACGCAGGTAGGGCTCCTGGTGGTCGTTGCCCTCCTGGGGGGTGCCCGGGCCGTACGCCCCGCCACGGGCGGTGATGACCGTGACCGGCTTGCCGTCCAGCACGCTGGGCCCGCCCGACAGGCTGACGGTCCGGTCGACGACGATGACGGCGTCGATCCACGCCTTGAGCGTCGACGTGATCGACCAGTTGTACATCGGGACGGACAGCAGCAGAGCGTCCGCCGCCTCAAGCTCGGCGATGAGTTCCTCACGCTCGGCCCAGGCCGCGGCCTGCTCCGGCGACCGCGCGTCCGCCGGGGTCACCGAGGCGCTGACACCGTCCCAGCCGAGGTGCGAGGGCGGGTTGGCTGCGAGGTCACGGTAGGTCACAGTGCCGCCAGGGTGGTTCTCGGTCCAGGCGGTGGCGAAGCGGCCGGCGAAAGCCCGGGACTCCGAGGTCGGACTGACGCTTGAGTCGATGTGCAGGAGTGTGGACATGTGATCCCCTTGATCGGGCCGACAGTCGAGCCAACAGATGCGCGATAAAACGGTGTGCAGTCACGATCGTCTGTGACTACACGTATCTCTGATGGAGAATATCTCAGATCGCAAGCAGTAGAATGGGGGGGTGGAGCACTCGGACGCGCGGGAGGCGTCAAGGGAGACGTCGAAGGCGACGTCGGGATCGCGGACGGGCACAGCCTCGGCCACCGAGCTGCCGGAAGAAGTCCACGAAGACCTTGGCTGGCTGCTGACCCAGGTCCTGAACGGCTTCCTGGATGCCGCACAGGAAGCCGTCGGAGACTTCCCCGGGGGCCTTCGCGGCCTGCATGTACTTTCCGCAACCGCGAATGGCTGTTCCCGTAATCAACTGGAGGTCGCCCGCCGCCTCGGCATCGACCGATCGGTCATGGTGCGGCTCATCGACGACCTCGAACGCGGTGACCTGGTCAAGCGATGTCCCGACCCGGCCGACCGACGGGCCAGGCTCATCCGGCCGACCGACACCGGACTGCGCCAGCACGAGGAGATGACAGCGCGTCTGGACGTGGCCAAACAACACGTCCTCGCCCCGTTGAGCATCGACGAGCAGGAGTCCCTCACCGCCATGTTGCGGCGCGTGGTCATCGGCCTGCTCGCGGCCGGCCAGTCTCCGGAACCCTGCCTGAAAGAGGCCGAGACAGACCAGGAGCGGAGCCGGCGCCCCGCCTGAAGCGGGTTCGGCTCCGAAAGGCCGCGGCCGGGACGCCGCGAACCGTCCGCTATCCGTGCGTCGACGCGGTGATCCGGGCGAGTTTGCGGCCGACCTTGAGGTAGTAGTCGCCGGGCCGCTCGCCGAGCTTGTCCTTGACCAGGGCCGCGAGGGGCTCACGGGCCTCGTCCGCGGTGAGCGTGATCTGCTCCTGGCCGCCCTCGGCCTCGACGACGAGGCGCAGCCCGTTCTGCTGGGCGACGCGGCGGACGTCACCGTTGCTCCTGGCGAAGCCCAGCGCCTTCACCGCATCGGTCACCGACTGCCCCAGGTCGGCGACCTCGGGCAGGTTCTCGACGTCACCGAAGGCGCGCCGGGAGAAACGGGCGACGAACTCCTCCCGCGCCTTCATCGCGGCATCGACGCCGTGGACGGCAGCGGTGACCTCGCCCGCGAGGATCTTCTTGAGGTCCATCGGATGCAGCGACCCGGCGGCCAGCCGCTCCTCGGCGACGGCCAGCTCGGAGTCGAGCCACTCGCTCAGCGCCTGGAAGTAGGGCGTCACGAGCCGGTCCGGCACGGACATGATCTTCCCGAAGATCTCGCCGGCCGGCGCCGTCAACGGCACGTAGTTGCCCCTGGACTTGCTCATCTTGGCCCCGGTGCCGTCGGTGCCCTCGATCAGCGAGGTGGCGACCACCAGCTCGGGCACCTGCCCGCGGATGTGCATCACGTGCCGGCACATCTGCATGTTGAGGAACTGGTCGATGCCGCCGACCTCCAGGTCGGTGTTGATCTCCACCGAGTCCAGCGCCATGACCACGCTGTAGAGCACCTCGGCCAGGGAGAGCCCCTGCCCGGCGTCGAGCCGCTTGCGGAAGTCCTCACGCTGCAACGACATCGAGACGGGGATCTGCGCGGCGATCTCGATCAGCTGCGGCAGTTTGACCTCCCGCAGCCAGTCGCCGTTGCGGCGGAACCGGGCGCGGGTGAAGTCGAAGAACGGGGCGACCTGCTCACGGTAGGTGGCGAGGTTGCGGGCGATGTCCTCGTCGGTCAGCGCGGGACGCTCGTCGGAACGGCCRCTGGGATCACCGATCTTGGCGGTCACGTCACCGACGATGAACACCACCTGGTGCCCCATCCGCTGGAAGCGGCTGAGGATGAGCATCGGCACCGCGTGGCCCAGGTGGACCTCGTGACCGGTCGGGTCGATGCCGAACTTGGCGATGAACGGCCTGTCCTTCTTCGCCGCCTCCACGATCCGTTCGGCCAGGGCGTCCGCCGACGGCTGGAGCCGCTGGGAGCGCTGGGCGATGAGCGCGGCCTGCTCGGCCGGCGACAGGTCCGACAGGTCGGTGCCCCGGCGCTCGTTCGTCACCTCCAGCAGTTCGCGCACGACCGCGTCCGCGGTGAGGTTCGCGTTCGCGAGCAGAGCCGTGGCACGATCAACGGACGTGCTCAGTCGAGTCATCGAAGCTCTCCGGGACGTGGGGTGTGCCTGCCATCCTAACGGCGCCACGCCCGGATAATTCTTCCTGGATGAAGCCGAATTCAGTATATGATTTTTATCAATTAGACATATGATCATCATAAACTGAAGCAGTGGCACGCCAGTGCCCCGCTCGACCCCGCCCACGCCCGCCAGCCGCCATCCGCCCCGCAGCCGAACTCGGCAGCAGGCTCTGAAGCGACGGACTTCCGAGCTGCTTCAGGGCTCACTTCCGAGCCTGCCCCGCACCGCCCGCACGACACCGATCGCGTCTGGCTCCTGGTGTGGTCACCGCGGACAGGGCGGACAGGAGAGTACCGCCGAGTCAGCGTTCGGGCGTGGCCAAAATCTTGAACAGCATGGTGTTGGCGTTGGTCAGCGTCTGAGCGTCGACCCGGCGCAGGCATTCGCCCAGACCAGCCTTGGCCACAAACGTGACCAGGCCCATCACCGCCCACTGCCCCTCACCGAGGTCGACGCAGAACCCCTCGTCGGTGGCGTGCTCCACGACCAGGGCGACCAGCACGGTCGGTTCATCGACGATCTCGTTGTAGACCGTGGAGCTGATGACCAGCACCACCTGCGGCGCGGGGCCGGTGCCCGCGGTCCAGACCTCGCCGCGCCGCGGTGATCTCACTCGGTGGTGCCCGCGAGGTTGGGCAGCCCCGCCGTCGCGAGAGCCCGCTGGTTGGCTTCGCCGAAGGCGAGAGCGGCACGAGCCACCGCCGGATTGGCCTGCACCCAGGCTCCGTGCGCGGCGCAGCGCCGGCGCATGTCCTCAGCGTCGAGCACGCCCTCGACCCAGGCGTTCATCGAGGTGTGCTCGGCCTCGGCATACCGCCTGACCGCCTCGTACGCCTCGTCCGAGAGCCGAAGTGTGATCGTACGCGTCATGCCCGACATGCTAGCAAGATATGACAGCAATCCCTGCCGGCAACGCCGAACACGCCGTCGCACCGAGACAGCCCGGCCAGGTCACCGCCGTCTCGCCACCAGCGCCCCGCTCACACGCTGGTCGAACCAGCCAAGATCTCAGCCGGAACCCTCTGATCCGCGGCCGGGTGCGACAACCGGACGACGAGATCGCGGCAGCACCGCGGGAGCAGCACCCCGGGAAAGGGGTGAGGGTCACCCGGGTGGCTTCCGTCAGGTGGGCTGCGACCAGGCCTGGGCGAGCAGTTCGTAGGACCGGACCCGGTCGGTGTGATCGTGGTGATGAGCAGGCCGTCGACCACGCGGGGCCGGGATGCGGGCTGCCCGTCCGTCGCCGATGGCCCGACAGCCGGACTCGTGGCGGTATCGGCGGCTCCGCCGATGAATCTGCCCACGCTCGAACGGCCCAGCCCGAGATCGATGCGTCCGGGATGGATGTGCGCGATCGTTCCGAACTGTTCGGCGGTGAYGACCGGCGTCTGGTAGGCCGTCTGCACCGCCCCCGACCCGACCCGGATCCGCTGGGTGGCGGCCGCGACCAGGGCGATCAGGACAGYGGGCGCGGCGGATACGACGCTCGGGGTCAGGTGGTGCTCGGCGAGCCAGTACCGGACATAGCCGAAACGCTCGACGTGCCGCGCAAGATCGAACACGTTGCGCAACGCGTCCCCGGCCGTCGAGCCCGAGGTGAGCGGCACGAGGTCGAGCACCGACAACGGGACGGGTTTTTCCGAAGGCATGTTGGCCAACGCCTTTCCAATCCACGGGCATTACTTTCCGTTATTACGATCATGCAATATGCACATACTCATCCGCGGAGCTTCTCCGGTTAAATTTACGTATCCACGGATCTTCTGATGCGTCACTTCCGCACATGCGGATGTCATGGTACTCTYTGCCCTGCGCGGTTCGTTCGGTCAATGAAAGCGGGACGGCTCCAACGGCGGGGYGGCCAGCAACTTTGATCCAGCCCCATTCCGGGAACCTCGCCCCGCCAGTGTCCCCGACCTTTTCGACCGGAGTCGTTTATCGGCCATGACTTCTTGATCTCCCGCGCCACCCGAAAAGGTGGCGAGAACCACCGCGCCCAACAGCAGGCACATCCACCCGCATCATCGGACAGACCCTTCTTCTGATCATTATCCGCGCTGTCCCAGGGCCCTGCCCCGGTGCCGGGAACAGCACGCCGCACCGGGAGTACCAGCTATTTCGTGGATGCACGACGCCATCACCACGAAACAGGCCGGTCACGGCCGGGGCATAGGCCCAGCACCTGACACCCGCGGCCGTGTGCGCAGCGACCGATGTTCACCTGGCATCCGCGGGCCCGGCGGTACCCGGCATACGAGCCTCCCGGCCCTGCCCGCCGGCGCCACGATTGYAAGCCGGGCCCACACCCACGGCTTTCCGGTGTTCACACAGGGAATTCACGCCGCATACCGGTGCCCGTTCCCCGGCGCGGGCACCGGTATGCCCGCCCATGGGCCGTCCACAAAACGAGAAAGCTGCCCGCCGMCCGCTGGCACCGTGGGACGGCCTGTTCAACACGCCGGCATCAGATGAGGAGTGATCATGGAAACAGGCCTGGTGGCGACCCCGTCCGACGCGCTCACACCGTCCGCGCGGGAGTTCTTTCTCCCCGAGCTGCCGCGTTCCCTCCCGTTCGCCTATCATCCGAAAGCCGCGCAGATCGAGTTCGCCTCCAACGGCTGGGTGCGGGCATACCTCGGCGAGTGTTTCRCCACCGAGGAGGACCTGCTGTTCTTCCTGCGCCAACGGAACGGGATCTACGGCCCGCTCACCGTGCCGGACGCCGACGAACAGCGGGCCGTCGACATCGCCGACTGGTACCAGTACGTGACGGTGATCGACAGCTTCGTCTCGGACCGGTCGGCCCTCGGCGCCGACGACACCGCGGCCAGAGAGATCTTCACCGGCGTCCTCGCCGACTTCCGCGGCGACGGCGACGGCGACGGCGACGGCGACGGCAGCCGCGGCGGCGGCGGCCCGGCCGACAACTCCGCCTACGGCCGGGCGGCAAGGGACCTGTGGCGACGGATCAGCCCCGGCCTCAGCCCGGCCCAGATCTCCCGGTTCACCGCCGCGCTGGAGGCGTTCCTGCGCGGGTGCGCCACGGAGATCCACGCCAAGCTGACCGACAGCGTCCCGGACTACGAAAGCTGCCTGGCGGTACGGCTGGACAGTTTCGGCTGCGACTTCATCGAGCTGATGACGGAATACGGCGCGGCCGTGGACATGAGCGGCCTGCTGCCGCAGCTCGCCGAGGTCCACCTCCACTGCCGCCGGCAGATGATCATAATCAACGACCTGCTGTCCTGGCGGAAGGAACACGCGCAGGACGACAAGATGACCGTGGTGCGGGTCCTGATCGAACGGGACGGGCTCAGCCTCCAGGACGCCGTCAACCGGCTGTGCGAACTGGTCGCGCACCACGAGAAGGCGTATGTCGAGGCCCGCGACAAGCTGCTGTCCGGGCCGCTCGGCGAACGCGCGGACGTGCGTGCCTATCTCACCGCGGTGGACCATCTGATGGGCGGCAGCCAGGAATTCGAATACCTGACTCCACGCTATTTCGGCGACGGGTCGGTGTGGGACGGCTCGACCTCGGGATGGCTGGACCTCGACGCGCCCGTCACACGTTTCCGGCCGCAGCCCCGGCCCGTCGCCGGGACGGCCGGCGCACCGGCGGCTCCGACCGCGGCCGCGGCGACGCCGGCAGCGGTGGACGCCGGTGCGGCATCCGGCTGCCCCGTGCCGCGCGCGGCGGCGCCCGGTCGCCCCGTGCCGCACGCGGCGGCAGCCGGCTGCCCGGTGCCGCACGCGGCGGTGACCGCCGCTCCTGGTGCGGGCGCTTCCGGCATCGCCGCCGGCCAGGTGCCGCCCACGCAGCCCTCCCGCCGGGGTACGGGCGAGCAGGCCCACTCCTTCGCGGTCGCCTCGGGTGGCCTGCCGGTGCTCGGCCACGCCCTCCAGCTGTGGCGCCGGCCGTTGCGGTTCCTGTCCGCGCTGCCCGCCCAGGGCGACCTYGTCCAGATCGGTCTCGGGCCGCGTCCGGCCTACCTGGCCTGCCACCCCGAGGTGGTCACCCAGGTCCTGGTGGACTCACGCACCTTCGACAAGGGCGGGCCGCTGTTCGACAAGGCGCGGCTGCTCGTGGGCAACGGGCTCGTCAGCTCCATGCGGGAGGACCACCGCGTACAACGACGGATGATCCAGCCCGMGTTCCATCCCGCCCGGATGCCCGGCTACGCCCGCCTGATGCGCGAGGAGATCGCCGACGTCCTGGGCTMGTGGGAGGACCACCGGCCCATCGACATCAGCGAGGCGATGCACGCCCTGACCCTGCGGATCACCGCCCGTACCCTGTTCGCGACCACCGTCGGGGGACGTCCCATCATCCCGGAGGTCGCCTACTGCATGCCGATCATCATGCGGGGCGTCTACAAGCGGATGGTCGCGCCGATCGGCTGGCAGGAGAAGCTGCCCACGCCGGGCAACCGCCAGTTCAACCAGGTCCGGGAACGGATGCACACCGTCATCAGGGAGACGATCGAGTTCCAGCGACGCGCCGGGACGGACCACGGCGACCTGCTGTCGATCCTGATCGCGGCCCGTGACGAGGAGACCCGGCACCGGCTCAGCGACGAAGAGGTCTACGACCAGATCATGACCCTCCTCATCGGCGGGACGGAGACCACGGGGAACACCATGGCCTGGGCCTTCCACATCCTCGCCGAGCACCCGGAGGTGGAAGCCCGGCTGCACGCCGAGCTGGACGAGGTGCTTGGCGGCCGGCCACCGACGTTCGAGGACCTGCCGCGGCTGGACTACACCTGGCGGGTCCTGCACGAGACCCTGCGGATGTATCCGCCGGCCTGGCTGCTGACCCGCACGACCAGCAGGGACACCGAACTCGCCGGGCAGCGGCTGGCCAGGGGCGCCATCGTGATGTTCAGCCCGTACATGATGGGCCGCAACGCCGCCCTGTTCACCGACCCGGAACGGTTCGACCCGGACCGCTGGCTGCCCGAGCGGGCCGCGGGCATCCCGCGCGGCGCGATGGTGCCCTTCAGYGCGGGCAGCCGCAAGTGCATCGGTGACACCTTCGGCCGCGCGGAGACGACGCTCACGCTGGCCACGATCGCCACCCRCTGGAGCCTGCGCCCCACGCCCGGCGCCAGGCCGCGCACCACCGTCCCGAAGGCGTCGCTGGGCACCGGGCCGTACCTGATGATCCCGAAGCCGCGTGCCGCCGCCAGCGCGGGGCTCGCGCTGCGCACCGCCGGCTGAGCGGCCCCAGCCGAGCCACGCCGGCCAAGCCGGCCAAGCGATGCCGGCTGGCCAGCCCTTACGTCCGCCGCCCACCGCGGGCCACCCACCGCGGGCCACCTACCGCGGGCCGCCCCCGGCCCGTGTCCTGCCGAAGAAGGGCCCGTCCCATGAGCGAGTACACCCCGCCGCTGCGGGTCACGTCGCCGGCCGCCCTCGACACCCTGGCGCGGTGCCGGGACCTCGTCCTGCCGGCGCTGCGCGAGACCATCGACCGGCTGCACCCCTGGCTCGGGCGGATGGCGTCGTTCACGTTCGACTGGTGCGACTCCGACGGCACACCGACCGTGCGCGGCACCGGCAACAACAGCGGTGGCGGCAACAGCGGTGGCGGCAACGGCAACGGCGGCGGTGGCGGCGGCAAGGCGCTGCGGCCGGCACTCGCCGTCCTCGCCGCCGAGGCCGTCGGCGCCCCGGCACAGGCCGCGGTCGCCGGGGCGGTCGCCGTCGAGCTGGTGCACGCGTTCTCACTCGTCCACGACGACATCATGGACGGCGACGAGCGGCGCCGGCACCGGGCCACCGCCTGGAAGGCGTTCGGGGTGGGCCCGGCCGTCCTGGCCGGTGACGCGCTGCTCGCCCTCGCCCTGGACACCCTCGCCCACAGCACCGGCCGGCTCGCCCCGGCGACCAGGTCGGCGGCGATGAGCCTGCTGTCGACGTCACTGGTCGAGCTGGTCAACGGGCAGGCCGCCGACATCGCCTTCGAATACCGGCCGTGGACCGGCCCGGACGCGGTGACCGTCGAGGAGTACCGGACCATGGCGACGCGCAAGACCGGGTCGCTGCTGGGCTGCGCGTCGGCGCTGGGAGCGCTGCTCGGTGGCGCTCCGCCCGAGATGGTCACGGCGATGTCCCTGGTGGGCCGCGACCTGGGAACCGCCTTCCAGGCGGTCGACGACCTGCTGGGTATCTGGGGGGATCCGGCGGTCACCGGCAAGCCGGTGTTCAACGACCTCCGCCTGCGCAAGAAGACCCTTCCCGTGATCTGCGCGCTGGCCGGCTCGACGGCGTCGGCCCAGCAGCTCGCGGACCTGCTGGCCATGCCGCTGGACACCCCGGACGCGGAGTGGACGCTGCGCCGGACGGCGGCCCTCATCAGCAAGGCCGGCGGCCGGTCCTTCACCACCGCCCAGGCCCATCTGCATCTCGACCGCGCCCTGCGGACCCTCGACAGCGCCGCGATGGAACGTACGGCCGCCGCGGAACTGATCACGCTGTCCGAGTTCGTCGTCAATCGCACCCACTGATCCGCGGGCACGACTATGCCCGCGCCTTCCAGCACATCGCCTTCCAGCACATCGCCTTCCAGCACGTCCGGAACAAAGGAGATCCACGGATGACGGCAACCGTCCCGGGCGTCGCGTCGGCTCCCGGCCGACTCCCGCTGCTGGGCCACATGCACCGGATGCTCAGCGAGCCACGCAGGTTCTTCGAGTCGCTGCGTGACAGCGGTGACATCGTCACCATCGGCCTCGGGCCGGCACGGGCCTACGTCATCAACAATCCCGTCTGGGTGCACCAGATCCTCACCAGGGACGTCCGCAAACTCGACAAGGGCATCGCCTACGAGAAGTCGGCGCCCTTCCTCGGCAACGGGCTGCTGAACTCCACCGAACCGACTCACATGGCGCACCGCCGGCTGATGCAGCCGGCGTTCCACGCGACCCGGATCGCCGGTTACGCCGACCAGATGCGGCAGGCCGCCGAACAGCGCGCCGCCGGCTGGCGGGACGGCCAGACCGTGGAGTTCGTCCAGGAGATCCACACCTTCGCGGTGGCCGTGGTGTGCCGAGCGCTGTTCTCCTCCGATCTCGGTGACAGCGTCGCGGTCGAGGTCGAGGAGACCTTTCCCGTCCTGCTCAAAGGCGTGGCCAGACGGATCGCCTTCCCGGTCGGCTGGCTGGAGAGGCTGCCGACACCGGGCAACCGCCGCTTCGAGCGGGCCCGCCGCCGGCTCGACGAGGCGCTGACGGACGTCATCGCCCAGTACCGGCAACGGGGTGCCACCGACGGTGACCTGATGGCGCTGCTGCTGGCCGCCCGCGCCGACGGCGACCGCCCGGGCCTCACCGACCAGGAGATCCACGACGAGGCCATGGCGCTGTTCCTGGGCGGGGTGGAGACCGCGCGGGACGTGCTGAGCTGGACCTGTCACCTGCTCAGCCGGCACCCCGACATCCAGCAACGGCTCGCCGCCGAGGTGGACACGGTGCTGGCCGGCCGGCCCCCCGGCTATTCGGCGCTGGCCGACCTGGTCTACCTGYGGCAGGTTCTCACCGAGGCGCTGCGGCTGTTCCCACCGGGCTGGCTGCTGTCCCGGCGGACCATGACGGAACTCGTGCTCGGCGAACACCGGATACCACCCGGAAGCAACGTGCTGTTCTCCCTGCACGCCATCCAGCGTGATCCGGCGGTCTACACCGTTCCCGAGGTCTTCGACCCGGACCGGTGGAGTGACGAGGGCACCGCGGCCATCCCCCGTGTTTCCTTCCTCCCTTTCGGTGCGGGCAACCGGAGCTGTATCGGCGAGCCGTTCGCCTGGGCGGAAATGATGATTTTCATGGCGGCGGTCGTCGCCCGCTGGACGCTGCACCCGAAACCCGGTTACAAGGTGCGCCCGAGCCGCTCGACGATGCTCCAGCCCACACGCGTGCCACTCGTCGTCCAGGCCCGACGGCCCGCCGCCCGGACGGCCTGACCGGCCCCGCTCCCCACACACGTCCGACGTCCACATACGTTCGACGTCCACACACGTTCGACGTCCACACACGTTCGACGTCCACACACGTTCGACAATGGCCGGCCGACCGCCGGCCGATACCCAACCCGTACAAGGACATCCATATGAGACCGAGAAATCCGTCCGGCTGTACCACCTGGCTCCGCCGCGCGGCGGGTGCCGGGCTGGCCGGTGTGCTGCTCACCGCCTGTGGGTCGGGCGGCACGGGCGGCGCGGGTGCCGCCGGGGCCGTTCCGAAGCCCGGCGGCCGGCTGACCTTCGCGGTGACCTCCGACTTCGGCTGCCTCGACCCCCAGCAGGTCAGCTCGATCGACTCGGTCTACCCTGCACGTCAACTCGTGGACTCCCTGACCGACCAGGACCCGGCCACCGGAAAGATCGTCCCGTGGCTGGCCGAGCGATGGGAGATCAGCCCGGACGCGACGACGTTCACCTTCCACCTGCGTCCGGGCGCGACCTTCAGCGACGGCAGCCCGGTCGACGCCCGGGCCGTCAAGGCGAACTTCGACACCGCCGGGAAGCTCGGGACCATCGCCGCCCAGGCAGCCAGCTACCTGCAGGGCTACCGCGACACCACGATCGTCGACGACCTGACCGCCCGGGTGTCCTTCAGCAGGCCGGCGGCCCAGTTCCTGCAGGCGACCTCCACCCACACCCTCGGGCTGGTGTCCCCCGCCAGCACGGCGAAGCCTCCGGCCGAACGGTGTACGTCAGGCATCGTGGGCTCAGGACCGTTCACCCTGGGCAGCTACCAGAAGAACCAGTCGATCACGCTGAACAAGCGGGCCGACTACCGCTGGGGCTCGACGCTGTGGAAGCAGCAGGGGCCGGCCTACCTTGACCAGATCGTCTTCCAGGTCATCCCCGAGTCCGGGATCCGCAACGGCAGCCTGCGGTCCGGGGCGATCGACGGCGACTCCGCGGTGGCATCCCAGGACGAGGCGAGCCTGCGCACGGACGGCTTCACGCTGCAGTACCGCTCCGCCCCCGGCCTGCCCTACGGGTTCAGTGTGAACACCGGACGCTCGCCCCTCGACGACACGGCGGTGCGCCGCGCCGTCTCCCGGGCCATCAACCGGCAGGAGATCGTCAGCACCGTCCTCACCCCGCTGACAAAGCCGGTGACAAGCCCGCTGGCCAGTTCCACCCCCGGCTACGTGAACCTCGCGGCGGACCTCGTCTTCGCCCCCGACGAGGCAAGGAAACTGCTGGACGACGCCGGCTGGCGCCCGGGGCCGGACGGCATCCGCGTCAAGGACGGAAATCCCCTTCAGCTCACCGTCCAGTACTTCACCGGCCAGACGTCGGCAAAAGCGATACTGGAGCTGATCCAGCAGCAGTTGCGGGCCGTCGGCATCGCGGCGGCCCTGCACGAGGAACCGGTCACCAATGGCGGCAGGGTGGTCCAGGCGAAAGGCTACGACCTGCTCTGGGGGCACACCAAGGGAGCCGACCCCGACGTGCTGCGGGCCCAGTACTCAAGCACCGGCCTGAACTTCAACAACCTCAGGCCCGGCCCGCTGGACGACCTTCTCACCCGGCAGGCCGCCACCGCCGACCAGAACGCCCGCATGGCGCTCGTCAGACAGGCGCAGGAACTTATTCTCACCAACCAGTACAACGTCCCCGTCATCGAACTGACCGTCATCCTGGGTTTGTCCGCCAAGGTGCACGACGTTGTTCTGAACGCCGACGCCCGGCTGCAGTTCCACGACACCTGGAAATCCTGACGGCTCAACCCAGGTGCTCCGTTGTCTCGGCCGCCGGGCCGGGTGGCGGCGCCTTGCGCGCTTCCTCGCCCACCGGCCCGGCCTGATCGCCTCGATCCTCGTGGTGGCTGTCGTACTGGTCGCGGCGTTCGCGCCCGGTGCGTTGACCTCCGCGAACCCGATCGTCGGGATCCCCGCGGACAGGCTGCGCCCCCCGAGTGCCCAGCATCTGTTCGGAACCGATCAGCTCGGCCGCGACCTGTTCGCCCGGGTCGTGCACGGCGCGGCGCTCTCGCTGCGAACGACCATGATCGCCGTCGCGGTCGGGCTGGTCGCGGGATCCGCCATCGGTCTTGTCACCGGCTTCGCGGGCGGCCCGGCCGACGAGATCATCATGCGGGTCGTCGACGTGCTGCTCGCGATCCCGTCGCTGCTGCTGTCCCTGGCGCTGGTGACGGCGCTCGGGGTCGGGACGGTCAGCGTGGCGGTCGCCGTCGGAGTACCGACCGTCGCGAACTTCGCCCGGGTGATGYGGGCGGAGACGCTCCGGCTCCGTGGCGCAGTCTTCGTCGAGGCCGCCCGGTGCGCGGGCGTCCGGTGGGGGCAGGTACTCAGTCGGCACGTCCTGCCGCATGCGTGTGGCCCGGTGACGGCCCTCGCGGCCCTGGAGTTCGGCGCCGCGATCCTCACGGTCTCGGGTCTGAGCTTCCTCGGCTACGGTGCCGCCCCACCCACCCCCGAATGGGGTTCACTGGTGGCGAACGGCCGTAACTACCTGGCCACGTCGTGGTGGTTGTCCACCCTGCCGGGCCTGACAATCACGCTCACGGTGCTGGCGACCAACCGCATCGCCCGCGCGCTCGACGGCGAATGGGCGCGGGCCTGGTGAAGCGTCCGGACGCAGACGGACGCAGACGGACGCAGACGGACGCAGACGGACGCAGACGGACGCAGACGGACGCAGACGCGCCGAACGGTACCGGCGGCGTGCCGCCGACCGCGGCCACGAACCCGGCCGCACGGATATTGAAGATCGACAACTTGCCGGACGACCCATCCACCGGGCAGGCCGCTTCCCGGCGGATCTCCGGTCACCTGTCACCGCCATGAGATCACCGTCGCATCAGGAGCGGCCCGCCCAGAAGGTGCCCTGCCCGACCATCTCGACATTCGTCCGCGCGAGCGTGATGTGCTTGGCCACCCTGTGGATGTCAAGGAAACAGCTGTCCAGCCGGCTGGCGGCATACCGGGAACTCCATCCCGGCCAGGTCGTAGAGCGTGTCCACGGCGGACACGGTGTTCTCACCCACGGCCGCGGCCGTCAGACGGATCAGAGCGCTGAGGTCATCCCCGCCGTTCCCGCCACCCGCCGCAGCCTGATCGGCACCGTCGTTCTCGCAGGCGACGGGACGGTCGGGAACTATCGGTGCGCCGCGTCGTTCTGGGTGGCGTCGAGGAAGGCGAGCAGGCGGTCGTTGACGTCGCTGCCGTGTTCGAAGCCGGGTCCGTGCCCGACGCCGGGGAGAGAATATCGGTGTGGAGGTGCGGCACCAGCCTGGCCCGCATCCCGGGCGCTCCCGGGATGCGGCAGCGGGCCGCGTTCACCACGGTCAGCGTCAGGAGTACGTCCATCTGCTGCCAGGGACACGCACTGCCGGGAACACCATCGAGATCATTAGGGTCATTCGCACCGCGGTGGAGGTGGCCCAGTGAGCGCCGAGCCGATCATCCTCTTGGATCCTGCCACGGATGCGGGGTTGATTGTCGCCGCTACCGAACATACGTTCGCATGCCAGATGCAGACCTTCGCATGGGCGGCGGCCAACACCAACCTGCCGGCCAGCGAGCGGGCCATAGCCCGGGCCATGACTGGACGCGCCCGGGCCGTGTCCCCGTTGACACAGGCCCAGATGAACGCGCAACTCCACCAGACCGGAGGAAGCCGATGAGCGCGATCCCGTTCCCATTCGACGACGACGAAGGCGTCATCGACGGCCCCGACGGGCCGGTCGTCAACCTCGGCCTGGATCCGAAGACCGACCGGGAACTGATCGCGCTCAGCCGACTCCACGACATCCTCAGCGAGACCTCGGCCATGCGCGCGCAGGCCGCGGACCCCGCGCTGGACGACGTGTGCCGGGCCGAAGCCCGAGGATGGATCAAAGCCGCCCACGCGATCTTCTCCGTGGTCGACGACCTACCCGACGGCGCCCTGTGAGCCGGACGTGACGTCCTCCCCCGCGCGAACGCGGGGGATTCCAACTACACGAAAGCTGGTTCGCGTTGTCGAGGTTCGCGGTTCGGGCCGCACCGGGTCGACCCGGTGGAGCTTCATCCGTGTCGGGCCGGGGGAACCCGTGCCGGGCTGGGATGACGGGGAGGAGCTGATCGCCGGCGCGAACGCCCTGCGTCAACGCACGCCGGTGGAGCCGTCCGACCCCGCGTTGGTCATGTACACGTCGGGAACGACCGGGCGCGCCAAGGGAGTGGTGCTCACGCACGCCAACCTGTGGTGGCACAACGTCGGAATCGTCCTGGCACTCGATATCGCCCACGACGACGTGTCGCTGGTGTGCGCGCCGATGTTCCACATCGGCGCACTGAACGTCACGACGATCGCGACATGGATCAAGGGCGGAAGGCTGGTCATCCACCAGGCCTTCGAGCCGCAGGCGGTGCTGGAGAGCCTGGAACGCGAGCGGGTCACCACCATGTTCGGCGTCCCGGTCATGTGTGAGGCGCTCTCGGCCCTGCCCGGGTTCGACGCGGCTGACCTCTCCGCCCTCCGACTGATCATTACGGGGGGTGCGCCGGTGCCCATCGGGCTGATCCGTCGCTTCCAGGAGCGCGGCGTCGACCTGGYCCAGGGCTACGGGCTGACCGAGGCCGCGCCGGTGGCGTCCTTCCTCACCGCCGAGAACGCCGCGCGCAAGATCGGCTCCGCCGGGCGGCCCCTGCTGCTGTGCGATGCGCGGRTCGTGGACGCAACCGGGGCTCCGGTGCCCCCGGGCGTGCACGGCGAGATCGAGCTCCGGGGCCCGAACGTGACCCCGGGATACCTCGATGATCCGGAGAACACAGCGCTGGCTTTCAACGGCCAGTGGCTGCGGACCGGAGATGGCGGCCGCCTCGACGACGAGGGCTTCGTATTCGTCTCCGACCGCATCAAAGACATGATCATTTCGGGCGGCGAGAACGTCTACCCCGCGGAGGTGGAGGAGGCGCTGTTCGACCATCCCGCCGTGGCCGAGGTGGCGGTCATCGGGACGCCCGATCCCAGGTGGGGCGATGGCGTCTGCGCGGTCGTCGTGCCGAAGCCGGGGGCCACCATGGGCCTGGAGGAGCTGCGCACCTTCGCCGCTCGACGCATCGGACGCTACAAGCTCCCCCGACGGCTGGAGCTCGTCGAAGCCGTACCACGGAACGCCACCGGCAAGGTGCTCAAGACCGAACTGCGCAAGCGCTACGCCTGACTCACGGTCCCGGCATCACGGTGCCGGGACCGTGAGTCAGGATCACCGCGATGTGGAGGTCTACGAAGCTACGAAGGATCGGGTGCGCCTGTAGGTCTTCAAGGAGAACCACACGATCCTTCACGAGATCGACACGCGAGACGCAGTGGACTGCCTCACGGCCTTCAACAGCTATGTCATCATGACCAGCGCCGCGAACGACAGGTTCGGGTGGCCGGCCGGGCTGTCGTCAGTCGGCCGGTAGGCCGTAAGAGCTCACCAGATCTCCCGTTCCCTGATCGACGAACCGCCACAGCCGGGAGATCTTCCGCTCGGAGAAGCGGCGGCAGGCATGTTCGCGGCGAGTACCCTCACACGTCGATCGGGCACGGCCAGGAGGCGGAGCTGGGCACGGCGGTCCGTAGCCGCGCACGAAGCCACCGGGCCGCAGGTGAACCGGGAGGAGTGGGGGCATGCCCTGCTTACCCTGTCCGCGGCGTTGATCCGCCGGGACCATCCGGAACCGGAAGAGGCTGCCCGGGTCGACGTCCAGGTCCTGGACGTCGTCGACGGCGCCATCCCACCCACACCGTGACCCAGCGCCCCGGGGAGATGCTGGGCATGCTGGCGGACTATCGGACCCTGCCCGCCGTGGTCGACTTCGGGGGGATCGGGGGATCGCCCCCCGGAAAACATCGCGGCCCGCCGGGAAGCTGGACGGAGTCCAGCGACCACGGCGGGCCAGCTCGTGGAGGTGGCGGGAATCGAACCCTCCCAGGAGCCGGATGGAAACGAGTGACAGTAGGCGGAAGTGCCTGTGCCGCAACGGGTTTCGACTCGGAAACGAGTGCGCGCGACCGGCCGCGAACCCGGAAAATCGGAACCGGCGTGCGCACCACGTGCGCACCAGCACCCGCGGCAGACGGCTTCCTAGCGGTGTGACGCTCCGTGACGTGCGCCGGGCCGCCTCGCTGTCCGGCGAGGCCTAGCGCACGTTCACACCGCCAGACCGCGCCGATCAGCCCCGGGTCCAGCGGCCGTTGGACCATCGCGAGCGACTCGGCCAGATCTCATGGTTCGGGTCCCACCAGAGGACATGGAAGACGTTCCCGACGCGCAGACCGTAGATCCGGATCGGCCCACCATGCCGAAGGCGCGAGACACGGTCTTGGTCGTCGAGGCCGAGCCGTTCCCACCGCCTGCTGGCCTCGCCGTTGGGGAATCCCCGCTGGAGGGAGTAGTCCTTCCCCGGTTCCTCGCCGTTGTCGAACAGCTCGTGCATGGTCATGGTCTCGAACCACTTGAGGTGCTCGCGGAGCCCGGCCCACACCTCAGGYGTGATCGCCCACGGACCTTCGGTGTCCGCGAGGTTGAACCGCCAGCAGATCCGCGCAGAACTCGCGCTTTCGTCGGGCACCCTGGAGGCGCGTCGGGGTGCTTCGTGCTGCTTCGACGGGATCGTGACAGCGGGGGGCTTCTTGGGTCGTCGCCCCTTGCCCATCAGTCTTCGGGAACCGTCGAGCCGCGGACAGGCTCGCTTGGGCTGCCCTCCTGGAGCAGGGAACCGTAGTAGTCGGCCATGACCGCGGGATCGATGACCTCGGAGCCCCGCTCAAGCGGTTGCAGCCCCTGACGTGCTTCCTGCCAGGGCCGTTCGCTGTGCGACAGGACGCTGAGCTGCTGGGCGGTGAAGTCCCCGTAGGCGTTCAGCACCTCGTCGATGCTCTCGCGCTGCGCGTCAGTGAGCGCGTCGATGCGGCCCCCGGGCCAGGGTGCTTCCACCGTGTACCGGCCGCGGTGCTTGGCGTAGAGGGCTGGGACGACAGGGCCGTTGGCCCAGGCTTCGATCGGCTCGGGGAACAGGACCTCGTCGTCCCAGACGAAGTGCCAGGCCTGCGAGTAGTAGACGAGCTTCTGGAGCTTCATGGCGGTCATGGGGCCCGCCTTGTCGAGGATGTAGGCGGCGACGTCGTGCACGGATGGYATCTGCCCAGCACCTCCCCCCGGTGGTCGCGTCCGACGCGGCGACACTGGAACAACGCCAGATCTACTATCCATCATTTCCCCCCTTGATACTGCGTAGAACACGCTGCAACGTAGCAGGTTCCGTTCATCACCTAGCCCGGATGAGCTGGTCGCGGAAGCCGACGATCTGGCCCAGCGCGGTGARCAGGCAGGCGAGGGCTTGGTGCTCGTTCATGCGGATGCCCGGACCGCGTCGGGATGGCACCGGGGGCACGGGACACCGCCAGGACGGCCGGTGTCCGTCCGGAACGACACGTTGGCCTCCAGGACAGCCGGGGCGTGGCCCATGTCCCCGCCGCAGGAGCCGCACCACGGGGGCACGCTCGCGCTGGCCGTACGGGGCGGGGGTGCCATCCATCCCGTCCAGCCCGGTTCGGCTGTTCTGGTGGTGTCTGGGCGGCATTCCGGGCATGTCCCGTCGGGGCGGAACCTGGCGGCCGGGTGGGTGAGGCACACCAGCTTGGACGGGTCCCCGGCCGGGCCGGACGCGGTGGCCTTGGCCATCTCCTCGTCCAGGGCCCGGCGGGACCGCTCCCGGTCGGTCTCCCTGCGCGGCCGGCGGGCGTTGGCGGTCATGTGCACGGGCCAGCCGGAGCTGGACGCCGCGGGCGGGACCACCGCCGGCAGGAACCGGGTGGGAGCCGCCTCGACCGCCGTCCGCAGGTAGGCGGCTGGGTCCGACACGGCACGCGGGGTGCCGTCCTTCGCCCGCAGCACCATCGCCACACCCTTCCCGGCGAGATCCCGGTCGATCGTCCGGCCGGTGTGCTCGAGCACCGCGTCGATGAGGACCTGGACCAGGTCGACGGCCGAGCCGACAGCGGGAGTCGCAGTTGGAACAGTTGAAACACGGGTGTGGGTGCCGTCGTCATCAGCGGCCCCCTCGACGGCGTCCGCCTGCCGTACGCCGTCCGGTTGGGCTTGGCGGACGCAGTCCAGCAGCACCGTCACAGGGTCGACACCCGGCGGGAGTTCCCCGCCCAGCTCCTCAGCGAGCACACCCGGCTCGACACCTGCGGCGAGGCGGTCGGCGACCGCGTCCACCAGCTGGTGACGTGCGGCACTGTCGAGCACCACCCCGAAGCCGATCACCTCACGGTCGACCAGCGATTCCGCGGTGAGCATCCACGGGCCGGAAGCCGACGACGGAACCGCTGATCCCTCGTCCCTCTCGCTGCCTGTAGTGGAGCCGGCCGGGCTGGGGTCGGGAGAGGGCGTCGAGGGGTGAGGGTCCGGCGAGGCGGTACCGGCCACGGCGGGAGGCGGGCTGACGGTCACAGCCCGGGGGTTATCCACATGATGATTTTGTTCGCGCGCGTGCGCGAGATCATCATCATCAAAATGTTCTTCTAAGAACTGATCTTCTGAGAGTTGGTCTTCTTGATGACCGACCGGTTTCCATGAGACGGCAGACCGTGAGACGGAAACCGGTAGCACGGTCCGCGTGCTCGGTTCGTCGCCATCCGTCGATACGTCCAGGTCGGACCGTGTTACCGGATCCGGTAGTACGGTGGCTGTGCCCGAGTCGTCGCGTTCCGGAACATCCCTGACAATCCAGGGTTCCGATGTCCACCGGCCGCCGTCTCTGCGGACGCGCCGTGGTCGGGCGAGGTATCCGGTCGCCACCAGCCCTTTCAGGGCGTTGTCGACCGCGCGGCGGCCGTCCTGCGGGAACGCCTGCCGGATCGTCTCCGTGGTGACCTCGTATCCGTCCCGGTGAGACAGCAGCCACGCGAGGATGCCGCGGGCAAGGCCGGACAGGTCCCGGTTGCGCACGATGGCGTTGGGGACGCGGGTGTAGCTGGCCGTGCTGGTGCGGATGACCTTCATCGCATCACCGGCCGGGAGCGAGCGAGAGTGCGGCGCCTCGGGTCGGGCAGGCTGCCGCGGGCAGAATGAACCACGGGTCGTGAGCCCTTCTTGCGAAAGGGTGATCGGCTAAGGGCCCGTTCCGGTGTTGCTGCACTGGGCGGGCCCGCTTCATGCGTGGGTGGGGCGGGTCAGCTACGCCTGGCGGCCCACGCCCGGATCTCATCCGCCACCCACAGCCGCGCGTGGTGCAGCCGGTAGGCGGCAGCGGGTAGGCCCTGTAGCCCAAGTACCTCGTGTGGACGCACCCCGAGGTACTCGGCGACGTYGGCCGCCGCCCACATCTCGGGTAGCGACTCGGYCGCGACATCCCGGACGGCTTCGGGCCGGTGGATGGCGATCCAGTTTTCGACGTCCGCGGGATGCCAGAACGGCACCGCGCCTTGCAGGCCGCGAGCGGCAGGCAGGGGGAATGCTCCGGTCTTGGTGAGCTGGCGGGCACGCTCACGGGAGATCCCGAGCCGGGCCGCGATGTCGCTGGTGGTCCAGAACTGCGGCTCATCTGGTCGGGTCACACCTCCAATCGTGGCATGGCGCAGACACATACGGTTGCGCTATCAGGTGGCACAAGACCACTATTGCGCTTGTGCCACTGTATGCCCTAACGTCAACGGCGACCACTTCGACCAAGGAGGACACGTGAGCGACCAAGACGGGATCGACCCGCTGATCAGTCCTGGTCAGGCCGTCGCGCTACTACGCGACAAGGGCCTGAACGTCGACGCCCGGACCCTCCGCCGGTGGGCGACCTCCGGGCGCATCCCCGCCCGCAAGATCCCATCCGGCCAGTTCCGCTACCGGCGCAGTGACGTACTCGTGATCGCGGACGACCTCACCGGCGCAGCCTGACCCGCAACGCAAGGCAGCCCCGAACCGGTGATTCCAGCACCGGCCGGGGCCTACGGACCACCTGACAAGGCAGGAGACCCGCACCTGATGTTGTACCGCCCGATCCGCCTCACCGTCCGCCAGCGCCTGGCCCACCAGGCCCGCCGTGTCGCTCTCACCGCGGCCACCCGGGTGCTCGACCTGGTCGCCCCGGCCGAGGTCGCCCCGGCGCTGCCCGCCGCCGTCCCGGCCGCAGTCGAGCCGAAGCCGACCATTCCCGCGCTGTTCGCCCCGGGCGAGCTGCCCGACGTCGAGGTGATCGACGCCGCGGCGGTCGCGTTCGACCGGGCCGCCGACCTCGCCCGCATCGCAGACCGAGGCAAGCGGAAGGCCCGGCGGCTGCTCGACCGGCTCCCGGACGGGGTGTACGGCCGGGTGACCGTCGAGCGGGTGCCCTCGGCGAAGACCACCCCAGACATGGAGCAGATCCGCGCCGACTACGCCCGCGCCGGACTCGGTGACGTGCCGATGAAGCCGGTCGCGCCGACGCTGAAAGTCACCGTGGCCCCGGCCGCGCCGGTCGAGCTGGTGGCCGCCTGATGAGCACCGACGACCTGTTCGCCAGCCACCCCGACCTGATCGAACTGGAAGCGGACAACGCCTACAGCGCCGGTTTCCTCGCCGTCGCCGCAGCGATCCGCGCCTACGAGGATGCCGCGGCCAACCCCGACATCCCCCCGATCCCCCGCCTGATCATGATCTACATAGCGCGAGGCGCCGAACTCGCCGTCCAAGCCCTCATCGACTGCCTCAACGACGACGGAGACGAGCTCGCTCTCCTGCACGGCTGGCTGGTCACGATCGCCAAAGACCCGACCGAACGCGTCGACATCCGAAGGGCTCGGGAGTGGGAGGCGGCCGGGTACCGGACAGCCCTGAACATGATCACCCGCCTGCCCATCTTCGAGGACCTCGGTCTCGCCAAGGTAGCTGGGGGTGCCCGGTGACCACGCCGATCCTGCCCGACTTCCCGCCGGTCGACCCGGCGTTCGTAGAGCCCACGGTCGCTGACCTGACCGAAGCGTCCGGACGGGTGGCCCAGTACGGGCCGAACGCGGTCCGCGTCACCACGTTCATGCTCGTCACGGACGCTCTGACAGGTGCGTTGACCCGCGGCAGCATGAGCGAGCTCGTTCGGTCGGTGCGTCAGCTTGCCGCCGTGGACCGGGCGGTTATCGCGTACCAGCGGGGCGAACTCATCACCGGTGAGGCTGGCGACGTGCCAGTACCGGCCGTCCCGCCCGCGGCCGCCGAGTACGCGGTGACGACCGCGGCCGGCGCCGACGTCGACGACGACGACGACGAGCAGGAGCTCGACAGCGAACCCGAGCAGATCGTCACCATCGACTACTGCGAGGACTGCGGTAACCGGGTCCCTGACTGCGCGTGCACCGGTGACGACCAGGTCGACGCCAGCACGGACGGCCTGGACTACGTCGACCTGGACGACGTCGGCGCGATCGTCCGGCTGGCCACCGGTGTCACGCTCCACGTGGCTCCGTACGCGCTCGGCCCGGGCGAGGTGGGCTACGTCGGCGCCACAATCCGGCTACCAGGCGACCGGCGGACGCTGATCCTGATGAACCGCGCCGAGCTGGACGCCTTCAATGCTGCCCTCGACACTGCGGCGCGGGTCTCGTTCGACGAGGTGCCGGCTGTCCCTCCGGCGGTGGCCGAGTACGCGGTCATGCGGACGGCCGATGGTGACGTCACCCTGACGGCCACCGTCCAGCCGGCGGACGCCGACGGCGACGTGACGGCGGTCGACGTGGCCCGGGCGACGGTGGCCGAGTGGACCGCGGCCGGCATCCCTGCCCGCCTCGTTGGCACCGACGGCGTGGTGGTCCCTCCCGCGGTGGCCGAGTACGCGGTGGTGACCGCGGCCGGCGGTGACGTCACCCTGATCTCCGTCGTCGACGTGGACGACCCGACCGAGCCGGCTGCGGCTGCCGAGTCCGCCGACGCCGGCGCAGTGTCCGCCGCTGTCCTCGATGGTGTCGCGTGCCTCTTCTGCGGCGCGGACCTGACCGTGCCCGGTGTCGTCTCCGTGCCGGCCGGTGTCGTGGACGGACGCCAGGTGTTCGCCTGCCAGATGCACACAGGCTCCGCCGACGGCGACGTGGCGGAGGTGACCCGGTGAGCCGGCCGTGTGGAGTGTGCGACGGGCTCGGCGTGGTGGACGGTGCGTCGTGCCCGACCTGCTTCCCGCGGGCCCGTACCGCCGAGCGCGGTGCGAGGAAGAGCCCGAAGGCGGTCACGATCCCGACGTCGGTCAAGGAGCTCAAGAACCTGATCGGCAAGAAGCGGATCGACAAGACGAAGAGCAAGGACGGGATGACGACCCGGGACCGGCTCACCGGCCGGGAGACGGTGACGCTCACCCCCGCCCAGCGGCGGGAGCTTGCCCGGCGTCAGGCCGCGGCGAAGAAGAGAGGCAGGCGATGAACGGGGAACGGCTGTACCGCATCCGCTGGGCCGTCCGCGCCGTGCTGGGCCTTGGGCTGGCTGCGTCGATCGCGGCGAACGTCCTTGCTGCCCGGCCGTCGGTCCCCGGCCGGGTCATCGCCGCATGGTCGCCGGTCGCGTTGCTGCTGACCATCGAACTGATCTCCCGGGTGCCGGTGCACCGGCCGTCACTGGCGTGGGTGCGCCGGGGTGCCACCGCGGTCATCTCCGGGATCGCCGCGTGGGTCTCGTACTGGCACATGGTCGAGGTCTGCTCCCGCTACGGGGAGACGGCCACGTCGGCGCATCTGATCCCGTTCTCGGTTGACGRCCTGGTGGTCGTGGCGTCGGTGTGCCTGGTCGAGATCGGCGGGCAGGTGCGGGCGGACGCGGCCGGGGTGGCCGACCCTGCCCTCGAGGCCATGGCGAACCCTCAACCCCTGATTGAGACTCACGCCGGCGAATCGGAGATCGTCGACAGCCCCGGCTATGACCGTGACCCGCAACTGGCCGGCACGGTCGAGCCACTGAATCCGGCAGTGGATGAGCCGTCCGGGCCACCAGCCGAGCCACCGAGCCATGCCAGCGGCTCGACCCGGCATCGGGTGGCCGAACTGGTCAGCCGGATCCCGGCCGACGACCCGCGGTCGGACCGGCAGCTGGCCACCGAGTGGGCGCCGATGGTCGGTGTCACGGTGTCGACCGTTCGCAACCATCTGTCAGCGCTACGCCGGGCGGAGGTGACCGCGTCATGACCGACATGCGCGCGGAAATCCGCTCCCTGCGGTGGTGGGCCACTACCGGGATCGTCCTGCTGGCCGTGGTGGTCCTGGTCCTGCGGATCGTCGGCCTGGTCGTCGTCGCGGTCGTGGATGCGGCCGAACGGATCGAGATCGCCGTGTCGACCGCGGCCGGGATCTCCCCGCTGGGCGCGTCCACGCTGGTCCTGCCCGCCGACGTGCCGGTCCCGGGCTGGACCCCCCGGGAGGCCGGCGATGACCGAACCGGCACAACTCGACAAGGACACCGCCGTGGGCGAAGTCGTCCCGGGCCCGTGGGTGCCGGCCCTCCCCGAACAGGTCGAGCCGGCCACGCCGRTCACCCCGGCCGCGGGTACGCCCCTGGACGGCGTGGTGCTGCCCGCCCGGCGTCCGATGGTCGACGAACCGCTGCGGCTGCCGGTGTGGCTGACGGATGCGACCGTGGCCCGCGCCCGGATCGACTACGGCGGCCGGGTCGCGGTCCGGGCGTCGGTCCGCAGCCTGCGCCGGTCACCGGTGGCCATCCTGCGCGGGGTGTGGCGCGGTGGCCGGTTCTGGTGGCGATGGGTCCGCGCCGAAGACCTGGCAGCCGAGCTCCGGGACGCGGCCACCGGCAAGCTCGGCAAGGACGTGTTCATCGTCCGGGATCATCGGCGGATCCGCTGGTACCTCACCGGCGCCACCCTGGCGACAACCGGGGCTGCCGAGACGGTCGCCGCGGTCATGGTCGGCGAATGGGTGCCGGTCATCTCCGGCCTCGCCGCGGCCGCCACGGCGGCGGTTGCCGGACGGCGGATGCGTCTGCCGGGCGAGCCGGCCGGGTACGGCGCCGACCGGGACATCCGCGTGGGCCTGGCCCCGGAGCATCTGAACGCGGCGTTCCGCGCGGCCGGGCTGCTCAAGGCCGACCGGGCGCTGATCCTGTGCGCGCCGATCGTCCGGGAGGGTGCCGGCTGGCTGTCCACCGTCGACCTGCCGCTCGGCGGCGGGAAGACCGCGGCCGACGCCATCCGGAAACGGGACACCATCGCCGCAGAACTCGGCGTGGACGAAATCCAGCTGGACATGTCCCGGGTCCGGGCCCATCAGGGAGGGCACGGCCGGCGGCTGTCGTTCTGGGTCTGCGACGACGACCCGTATCTCGGGAAGCCGCTCATCTCCGGGCTGGTCGACGTCGACCGGTTCGACTTCTGGCGGCCGGTGCCGTTCGGCCGGGACGCCCGCGGCCGGCGGATCGACATCGGCCTGTTGTGGCAGAGCGCGTTCTTCGGCGGCCTCCCCCGCCGCGGGAAGACGTTCTCGATGCGGCTGCTGGTGGCCGCGGCCGTGCTGGACCCGTGGGTGCGGCTCTACCTCGCCGACGGCAAGGGCGGCGCGGACTTCAAGCCGGCCGGCGGGGTCGCGCACCGGTATGTCCGCGGCGCCGACGATGCCGACCTGGCCGCGTTCGAGGCCATGCTCGACGAGCTGATCGCCGAGATGTCCCGGCGGTTCGCGCTGTTCGCCAGCCTGCCCACCAGCGTGTGCCCGGAAGGCAAGCTCACCCCGGAGATCATGCGCCGGTACGGCCTGCCGCTGATCCTCGTGGTCGTCGACGAGCTCCAGGAGTACTTCGAGGCRCTGGAGACCGAGAAGGACCGGGCGCGGATCATCGGCAAGCTCGCGCGGATCGCCCGGCGCGGGCCGGCAGCCGGGTTCATGCCGGTCTACGCCTCCCAGCGGCCGGACGCCAAGAGCGTCCCGACGAAGCTGCGGGAGATCGTCTCCTACCGCTACAGCACGCAGGTCGTCGACAAGACGTCGTCGGACATGGTGTTGGGCGACGGGAAGGCCGCGGCCGGGGCGGACGCCTCCATGCTGTCCGAAGAGCACGTCGGGGTCGGAGTGCTGGTCACCGGCCCGGCGTCGTTCGTCACGGTGAAGGCGGACTACCTCGACAACCCGGCGTTCGAGCGGGTGTGCGCCCGCGGCCGGGCGTTGCGGCTGGCCGAAGGCACCCTGACCGGGCAGGCGTGCGGGGACATCGCCGCGGCGGCCGGCACGGCCGGCTACACCATCCCGCAGGTGATCGGCGACGTGATGGAGGTCTTCGGGCCGCGGACCCGGATGTGGACCGCGGATATCCTCGCCGGCCTGGTCGACGTCGACGAGGACAGCTACGGCGACTGGGACGCGGACATCCTCGCGGCCGAGCTGGACCGCGCCGGGGTCAAGCGCACCACCAAGCAGGTGAAGATCGACGGGGAGAACCGGGCCGGGTACACCCTGCGCGACATCGAAGGCGCGATCCCGCCGGACGTGCTCGCGGCCCGGCCGGTAGAGGGGGCCCCGCCTACCGGCCCGCTCCCCCCTGGTACCGACCCGGCCGGCAGCCACAGCAGCCATCCGTAGACACCCCCCGCTACCGGCGTAGCAGGCCCGGTAGAGCCCTGCGACCTGCGCGGTAGCGGCGGTAGCGGGGGTGCGCCCCACCCGCCCAGGACGGCCACACAGGCCCGTCCGTACCCGAAGGAGAACCGATGTTCGGCAAGAAGGCCACGCACGTTCTGACCGCCACCCACACCGACGGCAGCCCGCTCGGCCCCCTCGGGGGCACCGCGGCCGTCTACGGCCGCCGGGACCTCAAGACCCGGCTGGACGCCGCCAAGGACCGGCCCGACGTGACCGTCACCGTCCGCCGGCTCCGCCGCCGCGACCGGCGCATCTGACCCCACGCCGACAACGCACACGACCCCGGTCTCGAGAATCCCTCAGGCCGGGGTCGCTGCGTGAACGGCCCACGGCCGGTGTTCACCCCTCGGGGGGTATGCGGCGCTCCGTACCAGCTCCTCGCGCGTCCGGGACGTGGTGTGCTGGTTCAGGCGACGATGCCGTCGGGGATGGGGGTGACCTCGATGGTGGGGATGTCGCCTGAGAGCTGCATGCCCTTCTGGGCGAGCCAGACCATGACGGTCACCTCGTCGTCGAGGTTCAGGTCGGCGAACGGGCCCGGTGGGGGTGTAGGCGACCTTCGTTCCGAGGGCGATGTCTTCGATCGTGAGGGTGAGAACCTCCGGGGGCCAGTCCAACGGCCCGTCATCCCACGGCAGAACCTGATCTTTCTGGCCGTAGATCTCTCCGCGAGCTGTCCACATGTGCTTCCGCTCCCCCAGTTGCGACGAGTCCTCGCGCGGGAGTGAAGACCGACCAATATCACTACCCACCCGCGCCCGGGGCGCACCGATCTTACGGGCATCCGTAAGATCGCTAAGCGATGACTCCCACCCGCGCCCGGGTCGCACCCCCGGGCATCTTGGACCGGTGTCTGAGACCGGGCCAGTTCCCCACACGCCCGGGTCGCACGCCCGGCGACACCTTCGAGCCTCCTCGAAGGTGATGACTCCCATCCGCGCCCGGGCGCACGTGGACGTCAGCAAAGTTGAAGTTCACCGAGGGTCAGCTCCCCGCACGCCCGGGTCGCACGGAGCGGTCTTGTAGCTGACCACAAGATCGGCCGCCAGCTCCCCGCGCGCCCGGGTCGCGCCCCTGGGTGAGCTGGTCAGACCGGCTCCCAGAACGGCCGGAACGGTCCCGRCTTCGGCGGGTCGGGCTCAACGGGCGTGCTCAGCCGGGGAAGGCTGATGACCCGGCAGCGCTCGCACAGTTCCCGCGGCGGGATCCGGTAGGCGTCCAGCCCGGTCTTGGGCCGGCGGTGGTCACGGCAACGGAGGACGATACCGGTCACCATGCGGTCCATGACGCCATTGTGGCGATGCGGGTGACCGACGTGCCACAGGCGGGCACAGGCGGACCACGGCATGGCTCTGTCCCCAGCGCGCCCGGGCCGGAAGTCTGACCCGTCAGGGATCGCGATCCTCCCGCGACGCTCCCTCCGCTTGCTCGCGCTCGATGCGGGCGGCGATGGCGTCGTAGATCGGCCGGACGCGGCGACGGCGCTCGACCGTCCATCCGCCGCTGACGTAGAACGCCGCGAGATCACGCAGCAGACCGGCCCGGTGCGGGTGGTCGTCTGGGACCAGCGCCATCACGGCCGGCGGGATGACGGCGGCATCTTCCTCTTCCGTCGTCATGCCAACATTGTCCGAAGATAGTAATCAAACGGCTACAAAGCGGTCAGAATGGGCCACAGTGTGGTCTTCGAGTGCGCGTCTAGGTGAGACAGCGCATCACACTGGCAGTGTGAGGGTCAGGGGGTGTCGCTACTACCGACACCCTTCCCCTCCCCGCCCGGGGTGGACTTCGTCGGGGGTCATATGGCGCCGCAGGGCGGCGACGGATTCGGGCGAGGAGACGACCATCCAGGGTTTCCGCCAGCCCTTCGCGCGGGCGGGGCGGCCGGCTACCGGCTGCTGTCCGGACCGCGGCCGGGTGCCCGCACYGTCCGGTCGACCTTCCCATGCGGGCACCAGCCGGCCACCGCGGGCGGCTCGACCCTTCAGCGAAGCGCGGCGACGATCCGCAGGCGCAGCACCTCGTCGGGAAGGCTGTCAACAGGCCGCCAGGCTGCGGCTGCGACCTCCTCGGCCTGGAGATCCCCGACATCGGCCGCGGTGCGGAAGACGAACCGGAAGTCGACGTGCTGATGCTCAGGCTCGCCCTTGGCGKAGTTGGCGGGGATCGGATGGACGTCGATGTGGACCGGCCCGTCAGATGCCAGGGTCACCGCGGTGGCGGAGATGCCGGTCTCCTCGAGCAGTTCGCRCAGGGCAGCTTCCCGCAGGGAGGCGTCCGCCGTCTCCAGGTGGCCGCCGGGCAGCAGCCACCGGCCCAAAGCCAGGTGGCGGATCTGCAGGATCTCCCCGCCAGGTCGGGCGAGGACCGCTCCGGCGGTCGCGTGGCCACGGAACTCGCTGCGGGAGGTGAGGTCTGCCCCATCCTCCAAGAGGCCGAACACGGGGTCGAGGGCGCCCTTGTCTTCCGGGTAGGCGTCAAGGTAGCCGTTCAAGGTTGCACGGATGTGCTCTGCCGTAATAGGCACAGAAGATCACCTGTTGAAGTAGTTGAGCCAGATCGCCGCGATCGCGGCACGGTCGGCGCCGGAGACCTCGTGGATGCCGGAGGGCAGGGCGCCGCGGGTGAGCATGCTGATCCCGGCGATTATCTCGGCCTGGACAAGGTAGATGAACGGGCCCACGCTCGCGCCGTGCAGGAAGTTCACGGCGTTCCCGCTGTTCGCCAGGTAGAAGTAGTGGCCGGTGGTCTGGTAGCGGTCCACGTGCTCGCTGACCTTCGCGCGTGTGTAGACCGCGGGTAGTCCGGTCAGCTCCAGTTCGTCTTCGCTGCTGGTGACGGTGGCCACGTAGGCGCCGTTACGCAGGTGCGGGAAGTCCTCGCCGCGGAGGGAGATCGCCCCGGTCGCGCAGAGCACGAGCCCGGCGTCGTTCAGCGCCCTCTCACGGTCCCGGGCGACGGTGAAGCCCTGCGCGAGAGCCTGGGTGCGGCGGACCGGGTCCACGTCGTACACGGTGACCAGCACACCTTTGGCGTGCAGGAGACGGGCGATCGAGCTGCCTAACTTCCCGAAGCCGATCACGAGGGCGGGGCGGCCATGGAGGATGTCACCGCGGCCGCGCATGACCGCCTCGGCGGAGAACACCACGGACTGGCCGATGAGGAAGTCCTCGGGTTCCTTCAGCGGAGACCGGGCGACAGAGACCACCGGGCACGGGAGCTTTTCAAGGTCCGCGTAGCGACGGTGACCGTTCTCGGTGTCCTCGACAACCCCGACAAGCTGGCCGGAGAAGTGGCCGTGCAGGTGGGCCAGGGTCGGGGCGAAGTAGCCGCCGATGTCGAGCAGCATGATCCGTTCGCCTCTGGCGCGGGTCTCGAAGTAGTCCAGCGCCGTGCCTGTGGCGCTGAACAGATCGCGGGAGAGGGCGTCGACCGGGATGGACTGCTCAACTTCGCGCCGGGCCGCAGGGTCGATCGACTTCGGTTTGGGCAGCACCGCCCGCAGACGGCTTGTCGCCGCGACCGCGCGGACGAACCCCGGCCGTTCGGGGAGCAGATGAGTGATCAGGAAGGTGGTGGCCTGTTCATCGGAAGCGAACCGAGAGACGATCTTCGTGAAGAACGCGTCACGTCGGGCCCGCTCGAAGGACTCCATCACAGTTCCGCCTCGTCAGATCATGTCGTCGTACTCGCCGGCCTTCACCGCGCCGACGAACCGAGCCCACGCCGCCGGCGTAACCCCGATCGGCCGGCCGAGCGACGACCGGATCAGCACCAGATGCGGCCCGCGGGCAACCTCCACCGCGTCCACCGCCCTCGGGTCCGGGACGGACGGCTGCCGCCAGGACGAAGTGACCTGCGCAACGTCGCGCGGGACGCACACGGAAGATCCTTTCTAGCTGGGCCTGAAATGGGCGGGTCTGGTCTTAGCTCCCCGGTCGGGGAGTGTGGAACGGGAAGGTGATCGGCACCACGCGGCCGTCCAATCCGCGGCTTTTCGCGTGATGATCGGCGGCGGCCACGCTGTGAAACGGCAACAGCACCTCGACCGGCTGCTGATCCGGGCCGTAGACCACGACGGCGTAGAGCACCGCGTCCGCCGGCACGTCGGGCCGGGGTCGGGTCTGGATCCCGCAGGTCCCGGTACGTAGCACGACATCTCCCGTTCGTGGATCGGCTGCGTGGCCGGCCGGTTATCGTGCCGACACGACTACGACACATCGCGTATGTGGGGTAACGGCACCCTGTAACAGGCGGCCGTACGTAACCCGTTACGGGTAACGGGTTACGTCTGTTACCTCCCTTGCGCGATGCCGGGAGGCAGCGATGAGCGACGGCGGAGCCAAGCGGGAGTTGGCCGACCGGATCCGGGAGCTACGCCACGCCGTCGGGTACAGCCAGGAACGGCTTGCCGCGTTGATCGGCTTTCAACGCGCCTACCTCTCCCAGGCCGAGTCCGGCCGGACCGTGCCCTCCGAGAACCTCATMGACGCGTTGGACGCGGCACTGGACGCCGGCGGGGAACTGCGTACGCTGCGAGCCCAAGCGTGGCAACAGCAACGGACACGGCGGCATAGCACACCCGGTCCGCAGCGGGGACGAGGGGAGGAACCCACGAACCGGCGACGGATACTCCAAGCCTCAGCGCTCGCCGCAGCGGCCGACGTCGCAGCCGATCTGTACCACCGGATCACCGCGGCGGAACCAGACCGGCTAACCCTGGACGAGCTCGAAGCCGACCTGGACGAGATCGCAGCCACCTACACGACCGTGCCGCACGCGGTGGCCGCCCCCCGCGTCATCGATGGCTGGCGGCAGGTCGAGACCGCGCTCGACAGGCGAACATCCGCATCCACCCATGCCCGGCTCACCCTGCTTGGTGGGCAGTTCGCCTACTACCTCGGCCGGGTGGCGTTCAACACCGGCGACATGCGTTCCGCCCGCCGGTTCGCCACCCTCGCTGAGCATCATGCCGCTGAAAGCGGAGAACCGGTGCTGTGCGCGTCGATCGCGGCATTACGATCATCGATCGCCTACTGGACGGGCCGTCACCAACAAGCCCTCGGTCATCTGCTCGCCGCGCGCCCCTATGACCATCCCTACACGCGCGCGCGGATGGCCGCGTACGAGGCGCGGACGTACGCGGCTCTCGGCGATATGGAAGCCGCGGTGCAGGCATTGAACCGGATGGAAGCCGCGGCCGGCGACCACCCGCCGCGGCCGGGTAGCACCCCGGTCGGAGAGGCCGAGGTGGGAATGTTCCGCGCCGGTGTGGCCCTGGCAATGGGAGACGGGATCGCTGCGGAACGCTGGTCCCTGGCCTCCACCGACGCCTACGGGATGACGGCGGGGACCTTCTGCACCGAGGAACAGGCCCACGCCCGGCTCAGCCTGTCCATCGCCTACCTGCGTCGACCCAACCCGGAACCGGACACGGCGGCCACCATCGGTGTACAGGTGCTCGAAACGCTGGCGGCGCATCCCACGCACACCGTGGCGCTGAAGGCACGCCGGCTCGCGGGTTTCTTCCAGCCGGCGCATCGGCAGATCCCCGCCGTACGCGAGTACAGCGCGCTGGTCCGCGGCATGCCCGTAGCGGCGTTGACCTCCGGAGACGAGCCGTGACCCTCGCCCTGGACGTACCGACGATCGTCACAGACCGGCTGGTCCTACGCTGCATCGACGCGGCCGACCTCAACCGGTGGGTCGAGATCGCCTCCAAGCCGGAGTTCTACCGCTACCTCAGCGGCCCAACGGACCGGGCGTCGGCATGGCGGAACATAGCGTTGCAACTCGGTCACTGGGTTCTGCGCGGATATGGCCTGTGGGCTGTCGACGAGACGGCTACCGGCTCCATGGTGGGCAGGGTCGGCCTGTGGGGTGAGGAAGACTGGCCGGGGGTGGAAGCGGTCTGGTTCCTCGACCCTGCCGTGTGGGGCCGCGGGTACGCGACGGAGGCGGGCGCGGCGGCCGTCCGGTTCGCCTTCGAGAAGGTCGGCACGGACGAGGTGATCTCGGTGATCCGACCGGACAACGTCCGGTCAGTCCGAGTCGCCGAACGGCTCGGGAAGACCTTCCAACGGACGGAACACCTCCACGGCGCTGACAAGTCCGTCTACGCGATCACCCGGGGCGAGTGGGAGGCCCGTACTGACAGGTGAACTCCGGCATGTGCCGGATGGAGCGTCGTTGCGCTGCCTGCTGGCGGAGCTCCGCCACAACCCGGTCATGCTGGGCATTCCGCTCGAGGCGGTGGGCGGCGCACAGAACATCATCGGGCGGTTGGGGTCCGGTGCAGTCGTCGTGCTCGCAGGTCACATAGCAATCTTGCTACCCGGCGAGATGGGCCGCGAGGGTGTAGGCGGCGTGGCGGTCGAGGTTGTGTCGGGCCCGGTCGTATCGGCGGGTGGTGCGCGGGTCGGCGTGGCCGGCGGCGTCCTGGACGTCGCGCAGGCTCACCCCGGCGTCCAGCGCGAGCGTGACGAAGCTGTGCCGGAGGCTGTGCGGGCTCAGCTTGTCCGCGCTGGTGATGCCCGCGGCCCGGGCCAGCCGGCGGATCAGCCGGAACACGGCGGGTTCGTCCATCCGCCTGCCGGTGCGGGTGGCGAACAGCGGCCCGGTGGTGCAGCCGTCCAGGTAGGCGTCGATGGCGTGGGCGACCGATGGGGCCAGCGGCACGGTTGCCCGTTTCCCGCCCTTGCGGACAATCCGGAGAACCCGGTGCCCGCGCTCCACGTCGAGGTCGTCGACGTCAGCGGCCAGGACCTCACCGACGCGAAGACCGTTACCGGCCAGCAGTCCGATCAGCGCGTGAGCGCGGGGGCTGTCGGCTGCTGCGGCGGCGAGCAGGGCGCGCACCTCGTCACGGTCCAGGCCGGTGGTCTGCGAGTCGTCACCGAGCCGCGGGCGTTTGACGTGGGTCAGCGGTGATCGGGTGAGCACGTCTTCCGTGACGAGGTAGGCGAAGAACGATGCCAGCGCGGACAGTCGACGGGCGACCGTGGCCGGGGTGCGGCCGTCGACTTCTTCGAGTCCGCGGGCGTAGGCGTCGACGTGGCTACGGTTTGCGCCGGTGACGGTGATGTCGTGCGCTGCGCACCAGCCGGCGAAGTCCCGGAGGTCACGGGCGTAGGCCGTGCGGGTGTGCGCTGACCGGTAACCGAGCAGCCAGCCGGCCGCGTACCGGCTCAGCGGGTCGGAGTCTTCGGTGGGTGCGAGAGCGGACGCGGCCCGGGTAACGATCTCAGTCACGAACAACAGGATAACCGGCATTATCCTGTATTAATATGATCTTCCTGCTGGCCTGAGTCCGGGACCATCGCTCGCACCTCGTCGGGGCGATCGAGCGCGCCTGCGCGGCCTGCGCGAACAGCGGACACGATCCGGTCGACCACTTCGTGGGCGCCCGGCGCATGGTACAGACCCGAAGATCACGGTTCCAGGGTCCTGGAAGCGTCGGGGCGGTGCAGGGGCTCGATGAGGATGAGGTGAGTACTACTCACGTCATCGACTCGATGGGCCGCCCTCAGCAGACAACGATCATCTCCGAGCCAGGATGAACGTTCGCGGGCGGTGTTGCCGGATGGCGGGCAGTGGGCACGTGCGYCGTGCTCGGGCTCAGCAACCCGCGTACGTCGCTGGCCGTGCTCGATGATGACGAGAAGGGTACGGACACTATCCGCACCCTCGGCGGTGGCTTCAGCGGCGGCCAGGTCGTCACTGTAGGGATGGCCACGCGCACTCCTTAAAACCCCAGCGGGTTACCTGCGTCGAGTTTGTTGTAGGGGGCTCGGTCGAGCTGCCACATCGTGTGCATCGGCAACACCGGGGAAAGCTGGAGTCGCACACACCACGTGTTGATCGACCCCGATGTGAAATGCTCGATCCGTTCGATGAACGCCTCGATGGTGGTTCCCGGTGCGAGGCTCGGCAGGTCACCGATGGTGATCCGGTCGCCGATCTCCAGGGAGAGCAGCGGCTGCCACAACGCCGCGTTCGCGAACGGCTTGAACAGCACGCTCTCCACGCGGACCTTCGGCGCCGCGGTCCGGGCGAGCTTGGCCAGCCCGTGCACCTCTGCCTCGGCGTCCGAGCGGATCGCCAGCTCGATTGACGATCCCTCGGCGAGCTCGTAGGTGTCTATCGAAGTCTGGTCGACAACGGTGATCGTGCCGCTGGTGGTACGGGTCACCTCGGTCGAGTTGACGAGCCGGGAATCGTCCTTCGCCGGCCGTAGATCCTCTTTCGCAGGGGACATGACGCCGGTGAACGTGTACCGGCTGGTCCGGTTCACCCGGTGATGYCGGTTCCGCATGACGACCGCGCCATCCGGGCCCATGTACAGTTCCCCGGCGCCGTAGCCGGTGATGGCCTGCGCGAGGCCGAGCACGGACGTTTTCTCCGCCCAGTCACGGGCCAGAAGATCGGTGAGGCCAACATCGATACGGGTGTCGACGATCGGCCAGTCAGTCAGGTCAAGGACCCCACCGACACGGTTTCCCTCGTTTTCGAGGAAGCCACCGAACCGGCCTACAACATCGAGTGCGTAGATTTCCCCGGCGGGGAGAATCCTGTTCCAGAAGGCGACATGTCCCATGCGGCCCTGGAAGTGGAAATCGAGCACCGATGACCAGGGATGCCAGGCGCCACCGAGATCTGCCCTGGCGGGCATCCCCCAGGTCAGCGGGTTGCCGGTGAGGGCGACGTTCGCGACCTCTCCGCCGTCCAGATAGACTCGGCAGCGACCCCACGTGCCGTCCGTCGGGTCGTAGGTGAGCACCACATTGTGATAGCCGCCGTCCACATAGTTCACCCCGCTCGTGTACACGGTTTCGGACGGGGTAATGACCTTCAGCGCACCGCTGGTTTCAAACTGGATCTGGAATCCAGACAGAAGATCGTTGAAGCCGGGGACAATCTGCCGGAACAGGATCCGGGCGATCGAGATCGGTGGGGCTGTGGAGAACCACAGCATCATCGACCACGGGCCGTCGAGAGCAAGAGCCCCCGGCGCGGACGTCAGGTCCAGCACGTTCCCGGCGCCGTTGGTCGTGTCGACGTTGACCGCCAGCGACGACGATCCGGCATCCGAGTTCCGCCCCATCTCCGTCTCCGGCAAAACCGAGTCGGCACCGAACCCGCCACCACCCCACCCGTATTTCGACGTGAGAATCTGGGCCATCCCGCCCGTGCCGGCGATGTTCCCCGCCGCCGTCGATTCCTGCGGCTCAACACACGGGTAGTACGAGCGTGGGCCGGTGAGCAGCACCTGAGCCCGGTACGGCGGGGGAATCCTCCGTTTCGACAGCAGCCGGAACGCGTCGACCGCGCGGAGCTCGACCTCACTCCAGCCGTGGCCGGGGATCGACTGGTACCAGCCGGTCGCGTAGCCCACACAGATCGGATAGAGAGTGCCGGCGTAGTCGGCGACGAGGGTGACGCGCTGACGGATATCGACGTCGTAGCCGGCCCCGTCCGGGGTGAGCTGCCCGTCGCCGTTCGCCAGCACCCAGGAGAACTCGGACGCCTCGAAGTTGTCCTGGTCGGATGAGCGTCCACGGCGCTCGCCGGGGCGGGCACGGAGCCGCTGGCCGAGGTCTACACCAAAGTAGTGGATCTTCCAGCCGTCGACGTGATGGGCCTCGCCTGCCGCCGCACCCGCGACGCTGGCCCCGAGCTTCCACCTGACCGCGGTGGCGGGGATCTCCGTGAACAGGCCGATCATCGTCCAGCCGTCGCTGTTTGTGTAGCCGGCACCCTCGGCCTGTACCTGGCTGTCCGTGTACAGGTCGACGCTGGCCGAGTTCTGCCACGTCGACGTGACCGTCACGGTCCGGTTTGCGACCCCGGCGGCCGGGCGGACGGGCACCCACAGCAGGCACAGCCGGCCCGCAGCAAGCGTGATTTCCCCAGCCCCGAGAACCAGACTCGCTGATGCCGCCCCGGTCGACCCGCTACGGGTCAAGGTGAGGCTGTTCGCGCCCGCGAACGGCTTGCGGGTGGAGATATCGAAGGTGGTGTTCGCGCCCGCGACCCAGCCGGCCACGCCGGCTTCCATCGTCGAATAGGCCGCGAACGGGTCCCGGAGGAGCACGACGGCATCCGACAGAGGCGCCGCGTCGAACACGACCCCCAGCCGGGGGATCGGCTGCCCCGGCATCCCGGTCTGGGCCAGCGGGGACGCGGTCAGGTAGGTGACGGTGAGCTCGTCGTAGGTGTGGGTGCGCTGCGCGGCGTCGGCGCCGTTGTTCCCGGCGAGCTGCACCCGGCCGGCCGCGGTGGTGGCGCTGTTCGTGCCGGTGTAGTCCCATGCGGCCGGCTCGGAACCGGCGGCGCTCCACACCTTCGCGGAAATGGCGGTTCCCTCGGCGCGGAGCCGTATCCACACCCCACCAGCCGGAATCGTTTTCGTCACGGTCGCGAGGACCGTGCTGGCGACAAGGACCCCGTTAGCGGCCCGAACCGTGTAATCCCCACCCTGCGGGTTGATCTCAAGGAAATAGCCGGCAGCGGGGAAAGCATCGTTGATGCTCGGGTCTCCCCACACCCCGGACCCTCGAATACCCACCACGGTGTGGGATTCCGCGRCCACCGTGCCCGGGGTGTAGCGAACGAGCAGTTCACAGTCCGCGACCGCGGTCATCCCGGATGCGTRCTGCCGGGCCGCCGTGGTATACGCGCTCGTGCCGGTCCGGAGCCGGCCCGCATTCCCCTGAATGTCGGAGCTGGCCCCGGTCCGATGTGCGCTCGTCCAACTGGCGGACCAGGGGTCGCCGTTTGTGCCGGTGAACTGCTCGTAGAAGTTGATCCGCATCGTTCAGGCCCCGAGCAGATCCCGCAGGTCGCCCCGGGCCTGCGCCTGCGCGCGCTGCTCGGGGCTGGCAGCATCGAAATCTTCCCCGGACCACTGCCGACCCGGGGTGATCTCGGCCGGGACGGGGCCGCCCATGATCGCGGCGAGTTGGCCCGCCTCGAACGCGGCGGCGATGTCCTCGGCGGAAGCGCTGTCGAGCCAGCGGGCGTCGCGCTGCTCTACATCGCGGGTTGCCCGCCGTCCGCCGGTCATCCCGCCTCCCGCAGGCCAGCGCCCATGATCCGCCGGATATAGCCGGCCGGGTCCGCGGCGAAAGCCTGGTTGTTGCTGGGGCCGACGTTCGCCGGGGTGAGGTTGGTACCGGCGGGCACCCGATGCGACAGCATGTGCAGCAGCACGCCGAGCAGATCACCCGGTTCGAGGTAGTTGATCTGACGGCGGTCTACCGCTATGGCGCGGTGGCTGTACCCGGCCGGGGCCGCGCCGAGACCGGCGTCGAGAGGTGCGCAGGTGTCGCACTGCCCGACGCCGTGCCGGGACAGAGCGGCCTGCCATTGGCCGTGTAGCTCCTGCCGGGCTACGACCGCTTCGACCAGCGCGGCCGTGGCCTCCACGGCGACGTCGAGCCGGTTGACGATCTCGTCCGCGTCGCCAGCGTGACTGATGATCTCGGCGCGGAGGGCCTCCAGCTCCCGCAGCCGTTCGGCGTTGGCCTCGCGGTCGAGGCGCTCCGCGGTGCGGGCGGCCCGGGCGTCCAGCAGCCTGCCGATCAAGCCTCGGGCTTGATCGGCTTCCTCGGTGCTGGCCGCCTCATCGAGGGCGGTGAGGGCGGTGTTCAAAGCGTCGGTGCTGCTCTTCGTCATGGTCAGACCTCCGTCGGGGTGACGAGATCGGCGAGGACAGCCCAGTCGGTGTGCGCGCCGGGCACCTTGTGCATGACCTCCCTGAGCACACCGGCGAGCACGCCGGTCACGTCGGGCTGGCCTGACGTGACACGGGCGCGCAGGTGGGCGGCGAGAGAGTTGGCGGCCTTGCTCGCGTCCTCYGCCTCGAGGCGGGCACGGGCATCGGAGGCCATCTGGCGGGTCTTCTGGATGACGAGGGCTTCGTACTGGGTGACCATCTCCGAGGTGGTGGCGGTGACCATCTCGTGGGCGAGACGCTCAATCGTGGGGGTCGGGGCTGTCATGCGTGGGGGCCTCCAGATCAGTCAAGATCAGCCACCGGTTGCCGATCATCCGGGCCGGGACCTTCCCCTGCCGGGCGAGCCGAGTCGCGTGCTGTCGGCTGGTACCGGCCCGGCGTGCGTACTCGGAGGCGGACACCTCCGCGGTGGTGGTGTCCTCGGTGACTGCGTTGATCGTGGACTGGACCGGAGAAACAGGTTCCGAACGGAACGGGGCGGCTGGGGCGGGTATCCCGCGCCGGTGTCGGCCGGCCGCGTCGTGCAGCGCGGCGAGCAGGGCACGGAGCTCCGGCGAGACGCCGGGTGCTCCGTGCTCCCGGCCTCGGTGCGCGGTGCCTCGCAGGAGGTCGGCGAGCACGTCACCGGCGAGCCGGGCAGGCACGTGCACATCGTCCCGGGGCGAGGCGGCCCGGGACGCCGCGTCCAGCAGGACCAGCGCAGGCCCCCACAGAGGCCGTGGTGCCGTGTCCAACAATCCCCGGAGCCGGGCAAGCTCGGGGGCGTCAGCGGCGACTACAGCCGCCAGGAAGGCACGGACGCCCCGAGACGGCAGCACTCGCAGATGGCTGTCGAGCCGGCCGAGCTCAGCACGGCTGAGGACCAAGGCGAGCTTGCCGCGGAGCTGTTCCAGCACCTCGGCGTACTCGGTGACGTGCGCGTGTACCAGGTCCAGGTCGACGAGCTCGGCGAACGAGGTCACCTCGCGTTCGGGGATGGCGCGGGCGGGGTCGTCGCTGTCAGAGGTATCTCCCATGGTGATCACCATCCGTGGTAGCTCCGGCTATGCCGGCCGACCGTCACCGTCACCGGCGGCCCCRCGGCCTCAGCAGCGGCGCGCGACTCGTCCAGCAGGGCAGCCGCCCGATCAAGAATCCGCGCGCTGTTCTCGGCCCCTGGCCGGTCCAGCAAAGCCATTGCTTCGGCGCGGGCCTCAGCAGCGGCCTGGTGCAGCCGGATCGCGCGGACGATCTCGGTAGGGAGCGGCCAGTACCCGGCCAGGAACGCCTTCTCGGTGCGGCGCGTCCACCGCCGTACCGACTGGGGGGTGTCCGGCCGCAGCGACGAGCCGGCGGCCTGCAACAGCCGCTCCCGCAACGGAGCGGGGCCATCCGGCCGGATCCCGTAGGCGAGCAGACGGACGGCGCAGGCACGAGGCCGGCAAGTCCCCCGCTCCAGCTGCTTGATCAGCGATGGGCTGCACCCCACCCGGCGGGCCAAGCCGGGCCGTGACAGGCCAGCAGCGCGGCGGGCGGCAGCCAACCCGGCACCGAAACCGGCGACCAGGCGTGCACGCTCGTCGGGTAGGACACGGCCGGACGGGGCAGCATCGCGCGCGTGCGGGCGAGGGGCCGAACGTTCCCGTTCGGCTGATGAGGTCGGCCGCGATGTATCGACGGGCAGGGAAGCGAGTAGCCGCGGGATGTCTGACGGTGGGAAGCGCACCGCTGTCAGATCCGAGACGGCCCCGGTCTCCCGCTCCCAGTGGGCGGGTTGACCGGGGACCAGGCGGTCAAACAGCGCCAGCGCCTCGGGCGTGAACGCCACGTAGGCCAGCGGGTCCGCATCCGCCGGCGGCGGCCCGCCCTGACACGAGTAGACGGTGTCCACCCCGGCGGCCCACAGCGCGCGGATCAGCTCGGCCATGCCCTCGTCGACCTGCACCGGCCGGCCGTCCCGGGTCAACGTGACCTGCGGATGATCGGTCATGCTGCTTCCCGGGGTCCGAGCCTGCGCCGGGTGGGGCAGGTCGGGGTCCGGGGTTGCCTGGCCGCCGCAGCTCGGGCAGGCCCAGGACTCCGGGGAGCGCAGGCCGGTCCAGGGGGCGGAGGCCCCGCGTGTACGGGCCGGCGGGTCGTCCTCGTCCCGGGCTGGGACGGAGAGCCGGGCGCGGGTCATCCACGACCGGACGGTGGTGCTAGGCAAGGGGGCTCCTGGGGGACTATCTGGGCGTGACGGGGGACGAGCAGGTGGACAACGGACACGGGTTGGGGATCGGGCCGGACGAGGCGGGTGATCCCTGGGAACGGTTCGTCGGTGGCCCTGGCGACGGAATCGTGTACGGCCCCGATGGGAAGCCGTGGCGGCCCGGCGACCCGATTCCGCCTCGGCGGGACCGCCAGACCGGCCGAGAGCCGGACCCCAACAACGAGGGCGGCTGACGCACAGGGGTGCCGGCCCCGGGGTGAGCCGGGGCCGACGGAACGTCAGGCGTGGCTGTGCGGGCGCTGGCTGAGCAGCAGAGCCTCCAGACCGCAGGCGAGGTCCGCCCAGTCCCGGACGGTCATGTCTTCGGGGCGACGACCGTCTGCGTGCTGTGTGGTGATCTCCCTCAGTCCGGCGTAGTCCGGGTGCTGGAGGACGTCGTCGCTGCGTTCGGCGACGGCGGCTTCGGCGGTGCTGATCAGGCCGGCGAGGCGGATGATCAGGGTGCGGGCGGTCTCCACGTCGATCTGGTACGCGAGCGTCTTGCCGTCCCGGGCGATCCACTCGTCGGCGCCRTAGAGCGCGAGAGTGATGTACGCCTCGCCGCTCATGTGCTGGTACGCCTCGGCGCGGAGCGGGCCGTCGGGGACGAGGTCGACCTCGTCGAGGGCCCGGATGCCGTCGACGAAGGGGAGCGTGGCGTCGGGTGTCTTGCTGTGCATGGGGGTCCTCTCGGTTGCTCTGGTGGGTGACGAGGCATGCCGTCCCGGGTGGGCCCCGGGCCGGGCGAGAGACGGTCACGCGGCGGCGTCCAGGCCCGGCTGGACCGGGACGCCGCGGGTGGCACGGACCGCGGCGAGCACGAGCCGATGGCGATCACTGGCGGGGAGACGGGCGAAGCATTCCGGGCCGATGAGCAGTGCCCGGCTGGTCGGGGCGTGGAGGAGGCGGCGGCAGCAGCGGCAGCGAGGCCGGCCATCTACGGCGTTCTCCGTCGGGTTGATCACTACTGTCCTCTCGGTGCTCTCGCGTGTAAGTCGACGAACTGATCCCGCAAACCCCGCAAACCCCGCAGCACCTCGTCTGACCTGGTCTTTTGTGAACTGATCTTTGCGGGGTTTGCGGGCTGTGGGCGTTCCGGCGCGGGGTTTAGTTCCCCTGGCCTGCGGGGTTTGCCGCGTGGTCTGCGGGGTTTGCGGGTTGTGGGCCGAGGCCAAACCCCGCACGCGTCTGCGCAGGTCAGCGGCCCTGTTCGTGCCGCCTGCGGGGTTTGCGGGGTTCGATCCGCCGTCCATCGCCATGCGCGTCATGGGCCGTCTGGGCATCCGACCGACCAAGTGGCGATCTTCCTGTGTGGGTCTTCACCACGGCGGAGGACGTACGGCCCGTGGAACCGGCCGACCTGCCCGCGGAGCGTCCGTCCGAGTGACTTCGCGGACGGCACCCCACCCCGCTCGTCGGCCAGGAAGCAGCCCTCCCAGGGGTCATGCGGACGTCCATGGTTGTCGATGTCGATGTCCGCCGAGGCGCGGATCTGCGCGGCGGTCTTCGGCTTGGACTCGAACTTCCGGTGCCACTGGCCGAGGAACACTTCCCACTCGTTGTCCTCGTCGTCCATCGCGCGGACCTCGTCGACGTTGGCGAGGAAGCCGTCGATGTTGTGGTGGGCGAGGAAGCCGCCAACCGCGCGGGCCCAGGGAGTGAACTGGCGCATGACGTGCTCGGCACGTGGTGCGCCGCTGGCGATCCAGTCCATGACCAGCACGAGGAGGTGGCGCAGCACGGTCCGCTGGTTCGCAGGGTCCTTCACCCACAGGTCCAGGTGCGGGATAGCGAAGCCGGTCCGCTCCTCCGGGTGGGGCATCTTCGGGTCCAAGCGGACGAGCACAGTCCGTGTCGCGATGTCGCCGCCCAGCCGCAGGTTGTTGCCGGTGCCAAGCCAGAGCCGATCGTTGGCGATCTGGACGGTGGTGTTCGTACCCAACCGCCGGTCCGACCATTCCGGGGTCGTGAGCAGCAGCGCGAGGTTCGGCGAGTCGATGACAGTGCCCTCGCGGAGGTTATCGAACACCAACACCGAGGCGGCCTCACCGAGCGCCGAAGTGATCGCCTTGCGAAGCTCGGATTCGGTCTCCGGCCACGGCAGGACCCGCTGCCCATACAGCAGACCGATGCCCTCGGACAGGATGGTCTTGCCGGATGCCTGCGTGGTCGCGGTGATCAGGCCAAACGGGGTGAGGGTTCGGACGTACGGCCGGAGGATGTTGCTGACCAGCAGCCCGAGGTAGTTCGCCCTGTCCGCCGGGGCGACCCAGGGGAAGCCCCCAAGGAGCGTCTCGCAGAGGAACTTCTGGGCTTCGGCGACCTCAAGCAGCTTCGGCTCCGCGGGCACCCACGGAAGTTCGACCTTCGGCGCGAAGAACAGGCCGGTCTTCGCGTCGTATCCGGCCGTTTGCAGCAGAGTGCCGTCCGGGCGGAGCACCGGCGAGCCCACGATCCCGTGCAGTGGCCTGACCCCCGGCCAGTACCGGCCGGCCAGGACCGCGGCAAGCACACGGTTCGAAGGGACGGTTTCGATCTCCTGCTCGATGGTCTCGTCCGACTCGCCGTTCTTGCCTTTCCTGGTCCTCGTTCGGACCTGGAACGCGTAGGCGTGCCGGGCGAGAAGGGACGCAAGGCCGGCCGAGGTGAGCACGCTCGGGGCGTAGGGCAGGGGCGGTGGGTCGGGCAGCCCCAGCGGGGTGGAGATGTCTCCGGAGACCCGTTCGAGGTGGACGACCTCCCCGGAAGTGACGTACAGGTCGGGCAGCTGGTTGCCCTCGATCGCCGCACGGAGTTCGCGGATCTGCGCGGCCTCGGTGGTCAGCTCGATGTGCGGCCGGYCCGTCGCAGCGGCCACGATGTCGTGCTCGGTGACCGCGACCTCGGTGCTCAAGCGCGCACCGGTCCTTCGACCGCGGAGCGGATGGTGCRGGCGGCTTCAGCTGGGGGTAGCCCAACCGCCTCAGCGGCCCGGAGAAGGGCATCCACGCTGGTTTCGGTGTCGAGCCTGCCAGCGTCGGCATGCTCGACGACCTTGACCGCGGACCAGAACAAGCGATCGTTCCTGGTGCCTTCCGGGGCGGTGAGAACCACCCTGACAAGCGCGGCGAGCACCTTGTCCGCGGACGCCGTAGATACCCGGCCGGGCGTGGCCCGGCGGACGGGCTGCGGCGCAGGTGTGGCAGCCTGGCGCAGCCAGTCCGGCAGCGGGGCAAGCGGGGCACGGTTCGCCCACTCGTAGTGGCGGCCAGAGCGGTGCACGCTCGGCGGGGACAAGACCATGCCCCCCACGCCGCGGACATCGAGCCCAGGGCCCAACAACCCGGCAGAGTTCCGCACGGAGGGGCCGTCTCCGGCGAGGAACCACAGGTGCCGACCACCGCTGTCCCGGCCGGTCGTCACGGTGCAGGTGGCCACCTCGCCGTGCTGGGCGGTCAGCGCGGCCCAAGATTCGGCCCCGGCCGGCCCGTCGACGTCGATGACGATCAGACCGCTCGGGCCGCAGGCCACAGCGACGGATGCTGCCGGCCAGCGGGTGTACCAGTCGATGATCGTCTCAGGGTCCGTGGTGGCCTCGGTCGCCCAGCGGACGAGCGGGAACTTCGTGCCGGCCCGGACCGGGAACACGTGAATGCCGCGGGCGGCGAGCCCGAGAGCGGCCCGCCCGTTCGGCGACAGATTCCGGGACCGGTCGGTCCCGGTGGCTATGCTCATGCCTGGGTAGAGACCTCTCCGTAGAGGCGTGCAGTGGGAGCGCCGGGCGATCCGCAGTTGCCCGGCGGTTTTCTGTGTCTGGGAGCCCTTCGGCCTGTCTCCCGGCCGGGCTGGGCGCTACGTTGCCCCCGGCCGTCGGAGAAGTTTCCAGTCGGAACCTCGGGTCATGCTGGCCGGCGGCACGGGGTGGCTGGCCAAGATCGGACACGTTCAGGCGGCTGTCCCGGTATCGGTGTCGTCGGCCGGCTCCACGCCCAGGAGGGCCAGCAGGCCCCGCAAGGGGATCACGTACCGGTCCCCATGCTTGATCACCCGCACGGGAAACTCCCCAGCCCTGATCAGCGCGCGGGCCTTCGTGAGCCCCATCCCGAGCACACTGGCCGCGGTCTCCACGTCGACGATCACCGGGAGCGCCCGGAGCTGCCGGGTCGTCCACTGGCCGCGGCGGGGCTTCTTCGGCGGGGTCACGCGGACACCCGGCCGGCGTCGTCATCGCCGAGCACGGCCAGCAGCCCCCTTACCGGCACCTTCCACCGGGCGCCCACCCGGATAACCGGGACCGGGAATTTCCCAGAACGGACAAGCGCGTGTGCGCTCGTCCGTTCGATGCCGAGGCAGGCCCCGGCGGTCGTCACGTCCGTCACGAGTCCCAGCGCCCGGACCTCGTCCAGCGTCCGTGGTCGCACTTGTGCTTCCACGACACAACCTCCTGATCGATTGGGATGTTGTGACATCCATCCTGACATTCGATGCGGGGATCACAGTACACGCCGCAGGGTGTCAGATCTGAGGCCAACTGCGGCTACCGTGTCATCTCGTGACACAACATTCGGAGGACTGGCCCGCCGAGCTGTCCCGCTCGATCGCAACCGAGGTGCGACATCACCGACGGCGACGAGGGATGTCCGCTCAGGAGCTGGCGGACGCGACGGCGGCACTCGGCTACCCGATTGCCCGATCAGTGATCGCGAATCTGGAGTCCGGTCGGCGTAGCAGCGTCTTGGTCGCCGAGCTAGTGATCCTCGCGAAAGCGATCGGGGTCCCACCGATCGTGYTGCTGTACCCGACCGGCAGGAAAGACACGGTGGAAGCGCTTCCCGGTGTCGAGCTTCCGCTATGGACAGCATTGTCGTGGTTCACGGCAGAAGGAGGATACGCAGAAAACGAATGGCTCGACGACCAGAGTGAACCGGAAAGTGATGGCTGGCTGGCCATCCGGCTATACAGAAATCATTGGCAGCTCGCATGGGAGTGGAATGTTGCGATGGATGAACTTTCCTCCATACGCGAGTTCCTCGAAAGCCCTACCCCCGATCTCACCGCCGAACGAGCCAAAGAGCTACGGCAAGCAGAAAAGGCCGAAGACCGCGAGCTGCGGGCGATCGAAAGTGATCTTTTTGGCATCCGCGATTCCATTTGGGAACTTGGCCTAAAATTGCCGACTCTTGACCCGGTACTTGAGATGAGGATGGGAAAAGTAGCTAGAGAAAATGCGAGAACGGAGACACACGGGGAACGCGTCAAGGAGCTACAGCAGTCGGAAGAAAAAGTACCAAGACTAAGAAGTCGGGGGCGATAGTGGAGATTGACGTCAAGCAGCGTTGCKGCTGCCGTGACCCGGAGACGAAGAAGAAGTACCCGAGGGGTGAATGCCCGAAGCGGGGCAAGCGTGGGCACGGCTCGTACGAATGGCGGTTCCGTGTCCCGAAGGAGCTCATACCCCTCGTAGGCAAGGAGCTGATGCGGGGCACCGCGCCCACCCGCACGCAGGCCCAGAGCGATGCGGAGAAGGCCGTCTCACAGGTCCGGGCCGGCCGGCAGCACGTCGGCAAGCTGACCGTCGGCGCCTACCTGGACGGCTGGCTGAGCCGGAAGAACGCGCTACGGCCGACCACCCGGGCCCGCTACGAGCAGTTCATCCGGCTGCACCTGGTCCCGTATCTCGGAGAAATGCCGTTGGCTGGACTACGCGCCGAGCACATCGACAGCGCGTTGAAGCTGGCGGTCAAAGCCGCCCAGAAACGCCCGGGACGGCCGATCGGCCCGGCGACGGTGAAAGACGTGCTGGAGATGCTGCGCACCGCACTGAACGACGCGATGCGACAGCGGAAGCTCGACTTCAACCCGACGGACGGAGTGGAACTCGCCTCCTATTCGGCGCCCGAAGTTGAGCCGTGGGACGCGGAAGACGTTGGGCGATTTCTGGACGAGGCGGCCGGGGATCGGCTCGCGGCGGCATACGAGCTGATGGCCCTGCATGGYCTTCGCCGTGGCGAGGTGTGCGGGGCGACCTGGTCCGGATTGGATGAGGTGGCGGCTGTGCTCATGGTCCGCCAGCAGATAACCCGTTCAGGGTCAGAGATGGGGGTGTGGGCACCGAAGACGAAGTCTGGCCGGCGGAAGGTCGACCTAGCCTCGGTGGTGGTCGGGTCGCTGKCCACACATCGGCTCCGCCAGGACGAAGAGCGGGAAGCCGTCGGCCCGACATGGAACAACGGGGTGCTTCCCGACGAGCATGGGAACCCGGTGCAGTTGAAAGATCTGATCTTCACCCATCCGTCGGGCCGACACTTGGCCCCGGAGTACCTGACTCGGCAAATGCAGCGCATCGCCCGGCGGGTGGGCCTGCTGTCGAACGTTCGCGAGCTTGCCCCGGCCGGGTCGACCACGTTCGTCGTCGGCAAGCGGTACAGGCCAGCGGAGGGTACGTGGACGCTGTACAAGGCCCGTGAGCCGATCGGTGAGGTGACCGTGCTCCGCGCGGAAGGGCTACACGGGTCCCGTGCCCTGCTGCACCTCGCCGCGCCGCTGACGGTCGACCTGGGGGTGTGCGACGAGATCGGGGATCGTCTGCTCTCCCCCAAGCGGCTACACGACCTGCGGCATGGGTCGGCGTCGATCCTTCTCGGTGAAGGGGTGGACATCACGACCGTGTCCAAGATCCTCGGTCACTCTTCGACGTCGATGACCGGTAACACGTACGCGCATCTGCTCCGATCGACGGGGCAGGCTGCGGCGGAGACGATCGCCGCGGCGATCCCCCGCCGGACGCCGCGTGCGCACCCTGTGCGCACCAGCGCGGGTGACGGTGGCGGGATCGTGGAGGGTGGTGCTGTTGCGCCTGGTCAGGGGCCCATCCGTTCAGGACGGACCCCCGCCGACAGCGTGGAGGTGGCGGGAATCGAACCCGCGTCCTCCGGCCCCGCAACAGGGCTTCTCCGGGCGCAGCCTGCTTGTTGTTTCTCAGCCCCACCGGTCACGCAGGCAAGCCGGTGTGGGCTCAGTCACTGTGAGGTGTTCCTTGCCGATCCCGTGACCGGATCAGAAGGTGATCCTCCTGGCGACGCCAGATCCTGAGCCGGAGGCACTCTCAGGCTGACGGCTACTTGATCCCGCTCAGGCCGCGAGGGCGAAAGTGCGGGGTGTAGCAGACTGCGACTTGTTGGCAGTTGTTTCTTCGAGCGGATCGTTTACGAGATAACCGCTCATCCTCGGCCCGCTTCCCCTATCCCGACGTCCGAAGTCGAAACCGGTCACCCCCGTGTCATGTGCGCTCACAGCGTGAACTCACGGCGTGAACTCACAGCGTGCTAGTCGATACTGGTACCGGAGCTATCTTACCCGAGCCACCGTATGGCGACCCACCTGGCCAACGTCGAACACGCCGGCCGTGTTCCCGCCGGCAGACCGCTGAAGTTCGGGGACACCACTCGGTTCGGGTACGCGGCCGGGCAGGCACGTCGACCGGTTCGCGGTGGCACGGATCGCGCGGGGATCCGGCGAGGATTCAGTCGTCGCGGCCCTTGGCCCGCCGTCCCAGGACCCGGGAGACCTCGCGTGACGCGTCCCGTTCGGCGAGCGCCTGGCGCTTGTCGTAGGTCTTGCGGCCCCGGGCCAGCGCGATCTCCACCTTGGCCCGGCCGTCCTTGAAGTACAGGGCCAGCGGGACGAGGGTGAGGCCGCCCTCCCGGGTCTTGCCGACCAGCTTGGAGATCTCGTCGCGGTGCAGCAGCAGCTTGCGACGCCGCCGCGGGGCATGGTTCGTCCACGTGCCCTCGGTGTACTCGGGGATGTGCACGCCGTGCAGCCACGCCTCCCCGTCGCTGATCTGCGCGAAGGCATCCACCAGGGATGCCCGGCCCGCGCGCAGCGACTTCACCTCGGTGCCCTGCAACACGATCCCGGCCTCGATGGTGTCGAGGATGGTGTAGTCGTGCCGGGCACGCCGGTTCTGCGCAACCAGCTTCCGGCCGGTCTCCTTGGCCACGTTCGGGGTACCTCATTCTTTCCTACCAGGTTCCACCGAGGTTACGCCGCCGCCGACCGGCCACGCGGAAGCACAGCGATCACGCCGCCGCCGGCCGTCCGGCGGCCCCTTGAGGGTCGGCCAGCCTTCCAGCCCGCTACCTAAACGTGCAGGTGGCGGCGCAGCGCGACAAAAGCCATCGCCGCGGACGCCCCGGTGCCGATCAGCAGGACGCCGACCGCGACAGCCCACACCGCCTCCCAGCCGAAAAGCGGGAACGCGGTCTGGCGGGCGAACCGGTGGTCCACGAGGTAGATCTTGCCCGCGATCAGCGCGGCCGCGGCGAACAGGCCGCCGGCCATCCCGGCGACGGCGCTCTCCAGCACGAACGGGGCCCGGATCGTCCCGTTCGTCGCCCCCACCAGGCGCATGATCGCGGTTTCCCGCCGCCGGCCGTGCGCGGAAACCCGGATCATCGTGTAGATCAGCGCGAACGCGGCCAGCGCCTGGACGGCGGCGAGCGCGAACGCCCCGATGGTGCAGGCGTCCAGGATCCGGTAGAGCGGAGCGAGCAGAGCACGCTGATCACGGACCCGGTCGACCCCGTCCCGTCCGGTGTAATAGGTGATGATCTCGCCGGCTCGGCGCGGGTCGGCGAGCGTGAGACGGAACGAGGCGGGCAGGTCGGCCGCGCTCACCCCGCTGACGATGTCGGGCGAGTTGCGGAAGTCGTGTCTGAAACGCGCGAACGCCTGCGCCTTGTCCTCGTAGCGGACGTTCTGCACCAGGGGGTCGGCACGCAGGTCGGCCGCGAGGGTGTCGCGTTCGGCACCGGAGATGCCGTCGTCGAGGTCGATGACGACCTGGATGCGGTCCAGCAGGAAGCCGTCGACGGTGTGGACCTGGGCCCGCAGCAGCAGCCCGGCGCCGAGCAGGGTCAGGCAGATGGTCACGGCGACGATCACCGCGACGGACGTCGCCAGGTTACGCCGCAGGCTGGTGACGCCGATTGCGAGCAGCGCCCCGGCACGCATCCCGGTCATGTCCTCGTTGCCGCCGGCCGGCGGCCTGGGAAGCCGGAGCCTCCAGAACCCACCGGGCCCGCCCACGCTGTCAGTCCTGTTCCTCCTGCCCGACCCGCCCGACCCGCCCGACCCGTCTGGCCCGCCTGGCCCGCCTGGCCTGTCGGGCTTACCAGGTTCGCCGGTCCCGCCGGGCTTGGTGGTCACGGCGTCAGAGGGTTGGCTCGTAGCCGCCGGATGCCTGGTCACGCACGAGCGTCCCGTGCTCGAGCTCGACGACCCGTCGGCGCATGGTGTCCACCAGGGCGGCGTTGTGGGTGGCCATGACGACTGTCGTTCCCACCCGGTTGATCGCTCCCAACAGGTTCATGATCCCGGCTCCGGTGGCCGGGTCGAGATTGCCGGTGGGCTCGTCGGCGAGCAGCACCTGGGGACGCGCGACCAGGGCCCGGGCCACCGCGACCCGTTGCTGCTCGCCGCCGGAAAGCTCGTCGGGGTAGCGGTTCTCCTTGCCTGCGAGCCCGACCAGATCGAGTACTTCGGGCACGACCGTGCGGACCACGTGCCGCGGACGGCCGGTGACGTCCATGGCGAAGGCGACGTTGCCCGCGGCGGTCCGGTCCGCAAGCAGCCGGAAGTCCTGGAAGACACAGCCGACCTGGCGGCGCAGCAGCGGTACCCGACGGTCGGGGATGCTCGCCACGTCACGGCCGGCGAACTCGACCACCCCGGAGGTGGGCCGCTCCTCCCGCAGCAGCAGCCGCAGCAAAGTGGACTTTCCCGAGCCGGACGGGCCGACCAGGAAGACGAACTCCCCCGCGCCGATCTCGAGGTTGATGTCGTCCAGGGCGGGCCGCGTGCCGCTGTGGTAGCTCTTGGTAACTGATGTCATACGTACCATCGCGGATGTCCCCGGCTTCCGCGGATCCGCGGATGCGCTGCCGTGCCCGCTCCTGGCTTCGGGCATGCAGGTTCCCCGACCGCTGGCGAGGCGATCCCCAGGGCGTGACGACTCCACCATCGCGCCCGTCCCTTCACCCAAAGTCATGATTGCATGTCCCTTAAGCAGAGAGAATCCATATAGATACTCTGAGTCATCGATCGATACTAAGGCAAGATCCCCCCGTAGTTACCCAACGCACATGTCTGGATGTCGACATGCTGGTGCGCGGCGCGCGCCGACGGGACACGCGACGGCATGGACGATCACGCTCCGGTTACGGCTCGACTCTGACCTGGCCACGACCGACCGCGAATCGGTCACAGTTTGACCAGGTTCTGGTCACGGCCCGCACTGCCACCGCCGGTGCGAACGAGCATCCGGTGAGCGGGTAAGTGGACAGGGTCGATCGCTCGTCCGATAGTGGAACTTTCTTTGACCGCCAGACATTGGGCGGGGCAGACATTGCGCGGGGCAGGACAGGCCGTGCACGCGGCGGCCGGCTGTTCGCCGCCATCGCTCGCCAGCCGGACACAAGGCAGCCGGATGCRGGGCAACCGGACGCAAGGGAGGTCGACGGCATGTGCTGCGAGGACCTGGTATGCGCCCGATGCGCCGGACCAGTGGCCGAGGCTCGGTGCCCGTCCTGCCGGTCGGCCCGTGACTCGATGCACCACGCATCCTTCACGATCACTCCGCAGCTGCTGATCGCTGTTGTGGCGGTACTCCTGATACTCGCCCTGCTGGCCGCCCACCACGGCTGAGCCGGGAGCTGGGCTGCCCTGCCCCCGCTCGGCGTCCGTGCGTTCCAAGGCACGCACACCGAGGCACGCACAGCGTGAGCGGAACGTTGGACGGGTAGCCCGCACTGGATGCGACGCACCGTCGCCGGCCCGGCCGTCAGGACGTCGACCGTGAGGAGAGCAGATGCCGTCTGTCAGCATGCTGCGGCCGCGCGGCCGCGCCGACCGAGCGGCGGGCGGTCATGGTCCCATCCGCGGCACCCTGCTCGCCCGCATGGCTGTAGCTCTTGTTGGGCTGGCCGGCATCGTCCTTGCCGGCTGCGGCTCGACCGACACCTCCCAGGCGGACGATCTCGCGGGCACATCCACCGGCTCCGGTCAGAACGGTTCACAGCGGCCGGAGACGGTTGCCAGCGGGTTGCGGACGCCCTGGGGCCTGGCGTTCCTTCCCGATCGTTCCGCGCTGGTAGCCGAACGCGACAGCGGCCGCATCGTGCACGTGCCGGCGAACGGCGGCGCGCCCACCGAGATCATGCGCATTCCTGACGTCGCGACCGGCTCCGGTGAAGGCGGTCTGCTCGGCCTGGCGGTCTCCCCCGGCTATGTCACCGWCCATCTCGTGTACGCCTACTACACCACCGCCACCGACAACCGGATCGTGAGATTCCCGCTGCCGTTGGGCGATACACCACCCGCGRCCGTCGAACCAATTCTCACCGGGATCGCGAAGGCCACGGTCCACAATGGTGGACGTATCGCGTTCGGGCCCGACGGCATGCTCTACGCCGGTACGGGTGACGCTTCGGAAAGGAGCAGGGCGCAGGACGCGTCCAGCCTGAACGGCAAGATTCTGCGGATGCGTCCCGACGGTTCGGCGCCGGCCGACAACCCCGACCCGCGTTCGCTCGTGTACAGCCTCGGCCATCGCAATGTCCAGGGCCTGGCCTGGGACTCCACCGGTCGGCTGTGGGCCACCGAGTTCGGCCAGAACACCTACGACGAGGTCAATCTGATCGAGGCCGGGCACAACTACGGATGGCCTCTTGTCGAGGGCAGGAGTGACACCGATGGCAACCGATTCACCAATCCCTTCGTCACCTGGAAACCCGCCGAGTCCTCCCCGAGTGGGGCCGCGATCATCGGCGATACCCTGTATGTGGCCGCGCTCCGCGGCGAGCGGCTTTGGGCTGTTCCCCTCGACGGGAAGGGCGCCGGCACACCCTACGCTCTGCTGGATGGCGAAGCCGGGCGCCTGCGCACCGCCGTGGCCGCTCCCGACGGATCACTGTGGATTACAACCAGCAACACGGATGGACGTGGTTCACCACGTGACGGCGATGACAGAATTCTGCGGCTCACCTCGTTCTGATCGCCGCGAACCGATTCCGGCCACCATGAACCGGCCCCGGCGGACAGTCTGATGACGTCCCGGCTGTCACCGATGACGTCCCGGCTGCCGGGATCTCCAGGCGGATACGGACCAGGGCTGCCCAGCCGCCGCGTGACGCTGCCCACCAGCGCGTCCGGCCAGAACTGCACCGACGCCCGGACGGCGGACCATGGCATGACCAGCCACGGCATGACAGAACGTGACACCCACGCCCTCGACTGGCCCGAACCCACGCATGCCGGCGGTCCCGCCGGCGATCCGGCCTGTGCGGGCTGGACGCTGCGCTACCCCACCGGCACGGTGCTGATCGTGGCCGGCATCCCCGGGGCCGGCAAGAGCACGCTCATCCGGCGCGTGTTCGGCGGCAGCACGGACCCGCGGACACAGGCGTGGGRCACCGGGCCGCTGGTACTGGACTCCGCCGACATCCGGACCGCGTTACGGGCCCGGCTCGGGCCGCGCCTGCCGTACCGGCTCTACCGGCCCGCGGTACACGTCGCGCACTATGCCCGGATCGCGGGGATGACGCTCCGGCGCAGCGAGAGCCTCGTCGTCCACGAGTGCGGGACGCGGCGGTGGGCGCGCCGGGCCATCACCGGACTCGCCCGGCTACGCCACCGGCCCGTCCATCTCATCCTGATCGACACACCGTCGGCGGACGCGCTCGCGGGACAGCGGGCCCGGGGCCGGAGCGTACGTTCCCGCGCGTTCCGACGCCACGAACGGTCGTGGGCCCGGCTGCGCGACGCGGACCCGGCGGCGCTGTACCGCGAGGGCTGGTCGTCGATCCGGGTGCTCGACCGTCGCGACGCACGCGCCCTGACCGCGATCCGTTTCGACTGAACCGCGAGATGCCTGATGGCGCCTGATGGCGCCCGGCGTACCCGGCGCGGGCCGCGATCATGGGTTGTCGGGGGAGAATCCGAGTGCCTCGTCCGTGGCGTGCATGACCTCGTCGAAGTCAAGGCCCATGCCGAGCAGCAGGTCCACCGCGGCCGAACGGACCTGGCCCACGATCACCACGGCGGGCAGCGTCTGTTCCGGTGCCAGCGCCCGCGCGGCCAGCCGGACGGCCCGCATGGCGCTGCGGTGCGCGTCGGCCCGCGCGTCGGTCACCTGGTGGGCTGTCGTGCGCGCCCGCGTCCGCGCGCCGCGGCCCCGATACACCCCGGCCTGCTCCTCGACCAGCGCCGTCAGGTATCCGCCCAGCGCGCGGACCGCCTCGGCGAGCTGGCTGACCGCGTCGACGAGCACCGGCGGTGCCGGAGCTCCCAGCCGCAGCAGCATGACCGCGGACCGGGCGAGGACGCGCACGTTGCGCACCGCGTGGTCCATCTTCGTGGCGACTTCGCCGTATGCCGCCAGCGACGGCGACCGGCGCCTGCGCAGGATGGTGAACCGGGTCGTCTCCTCGGCCACGGCGACCGCACCGTGGAACGCCGCGACCGCGGAGTCGATGCTGCGTGCCTCCTCCAGCGCCCGCCTGGCGGCATCGTGATCATCTGCTTTCAGCGCGGCCGCGACGCTGTCGAGGACGTCGGCCAACCGCTCGAACACCGGCGCGGACTCGTCGGCCAGCTCGGTCAGCGGGTCGGTCCGCAACGGCAGCTGGTTGACCGCGATGGCGACGGCACCGCCGACCAGCGCGTCGAAGAACCGGGCGGGGACGAGACCGCCGTCCACCGGCGTGGTCACGGCGACATAGATGGCGGACACCGCCGACTGCACCACGAGAATCGCCCCGCCGCCGAGGAAGGCGGCCACAGACAGGGTGAGGACGGTGACGGCCACCACCGACCAGACGCTCGCCGGGCCGATGGCATGGGAGATCACATCGGCGACCAGCACGCCCACCGCGACCCCGACCCAGATGTCCAGCGCCCGCCGCAGCCGTTGCCCGCGGGTGACCCCGAGGACGATCAGCGCGGCAGCCGGCGCGAAGAACGGCAGGTCGTCCCCGATGAGATACACGCCCAGCAACCAGGCCACGGTCACGGCAAGGCCCGCCTCGGCGACCGCGTCCACGCAGTCGCGTAATCGCCGCAGGCCCTGGGCGAACCATGACCGGGCCGCCCGCAGCCGGGCTGCCCATGGCCCGGCCGCGGGCCCGGGTCCGGATCCGGACGATCGGGGGTCAGCCGGCTGGGAGCCAGGCGGCTGGGACCCGGATGGCAGCTCGGAGGTGGTTGTCGGGCCGGCAGCCAGCACGGTCGCCGGTCGACTCCGGTGCTGGGTCATCGTCGTGGCTCCGGTTCTGGTCGGCGGTCCGGGCCGGGAGGCGGCCGGACTGGTGATCCTGACCGGGCGCCGGCCGGACAGCCCCGCGGGGCCACGGGATCAGGGCCTCGCCGCCGCAGGATCAGGACTTCTTCTGTCGTAAGGTGTCGACCTCGTTCCTTATCGTGACGACATCTCCGATGACGATGATGGCCGGCGGCTGGATGGCGGCCCGGGCAACCAGGGCCGGGATGTCGGCGAGCGGGCCGGTGACCACCTGTTGATCACCGCTGCCGCCGTCGCGGATCACCGCGGTCGGGGTCGACGCCGGGCGCCCGCGCTTGATCAGATCAGCGGTGATTCGCTCCAGCGTGCCGATGCCCATGAGGACGACGATCGTCCCGGGGCCGGTCGCCACGGCATCCCAGTCGACCGTCGAGCCCGGATGCGACGGGTCGACATGACCGGACACGATCGTGACGTCCTGGGTGATCCCGCGGTGGGTGACCGGGATGCCGGCCAGCGCCGGCACCGCCGTCGCGCTGGTCACTCCCGGGACGACCTCGCAGGGCACCCCGGCGGCCGCGCAGGCCAGCGCCTCCTCGCCGCCGCGACCGAAGACGAACGGGTCGCCGCCCTTGAGGCGCACCACTCCCAGGCCGCGTCGGGCGCGTTCCACGATCACCTGGTTGATCTGCTCCTGGGTGAGGTTGTGGCCGTGCGGCGCCTTGCCGGCATCCACGATCTCGACCTCGGACCGTAAGTCGTCGAGCAGGGCCCGCGGGGCAAGCCGGTCGACCACCACCACGTCCGCTCGGCGCAGCAGCTCCAGGCCCCGGACGGTGATCAGATCGGGCCGCCCCGGACCGCCGCCGACGAGCGCCACCCAGCCACCCGCCGGCCGGTGGGCTCGCGCCTCCCGATCCCCGTTCAAGTCCCGCTCCTGGCCCTGCTTTCGCTCCTGGTCCCGCTCCAGGGCCTGCTCCCGCTCCAGGGCCTGGTTCCTGTGCTGGCCGCTGCTCCGTTCCCTGTTCTGGTCCGCGGTCGCGCTCGGACGGGCTACCCCGCAAGAGGCCCCCGCATGCCYGTCGTCGCCGCCATGCCCGGCCGTCACCGGTGATTCCGTGTCGAGTCTGCCCACGATGAGAAGTGTGCGACCTCCGGCACGGAAAAGCCGCAGGTAGGTTCCGTCACCGTGGCAGCGACTGTCACCTACGGCTTCCGCGTCCGTAGATGGGAACCGTTGCCCCAGTCGAGGTTCCTACCCGCGGTTCCCGCTGATCCGGCGCAGGCCGCAGAGCACGAGGGCCACCATCTCGTCGGTGTCGTCCGTGGTGAACAGCGCCTCGTTCTCGGCCTGGTCGAGGCCGTTGGCGAGCGCCCGCGGGCCGGCCGCCCGCAGCTCCTCAAGCAGGCCGTCGTAGTCGACAGGCGTGCCGACGCGGGCCGCCTGCGCCACCAGCTCGGCGTATCCCGGACGAGCCGCGAGCTGACTGTCCAGCYCCAGGTCACGGGGCCGCCCGCCGGTGAGGGCCTCGATGACCCGCTCGGTGCAGCCGCCGAAACCACCCAGCAGGAACAGCGGCCGCCCGGCCCGCAGGGTGAGCACGGCCTCCTCCAGCAGGCCCGGATAGAGCCCCGCACCGACGACGACGGCACCGCCGAGCATCACCCGCGCGTCGGTCTCGGCGGCCATGCGCTCACGCATGGCGGTCAGCGCGCGGGCCCGCTTCCAGCGCGCCACCAGCGCGTCACCACCGTTGCCGGTGGCACCTGGGTCGTCCCGTAGATCCGGGTCGTCGGGGCTGATGTCGGCCGGTGGCGGCACACCGACCACCGTCGCGACATCGACGAGTTCGGCCTGTTCGTCCACCCCGAACCGGAGGAACAGGTGCCACGCCAGGTAGTCGGTCACCCGCTCCGGTCCGGGCCGGCCGGGCAGATCGTAGGTGTCGACGAGATCGAACAGGACCCGGCTGTACCCGCCGACACGCAGGTCACCGCCGTAGGCGAGGGAACCGCCGGCGGCCAGGACATGCCGTGCGATCTCCACGAACGCGTGCCGTTGGTGCGGTAGGCCCAGCCCCCGCCGGGCGAGATCCGGGCTGTCCGAGATCGAGACGGCCACCCGGATGTCCGCGAGCGAGCTCACAGCAACCTCCTCGCGCACTCTGTCACCGCGGGTCCCGTCACGGATCTCGTCACGGATCTCGTCACGGGTCCCGTCATGTCGAAAGTCATGTCGAGAACAGCGGTCATGTCGAGAACAGCATCGTCGGTGTCACCGCCCGCAGCGAACCATCGAGCTTCGCCAGCACCCGGCTCTCCTCGGTACCCAGCGGTGGATCAGGATATAGAAGATCGACCGGGGCCGCACCTCCGACGGAATTCCGTGGCAGATCGAGCAGGGTCAGYAGTTCGGGTGGCCGGGCCAGCAGGAACGAAGGCAGGGCGACACCGTGCCGGCCGCACATCTCGGCGGCCCGCAGCGGAAAATACCGGTGCCTGAGCGTCTCGGTCAGCAGAACGCCCACCAGATGGTCGAGAACCCTTCGTGAGTCACGATGCCAGCGGACGGTCGGAACGTTGCCGAGATACGGGAAGGCACGCACCGACCGGTCCGTGAGCGCGTCCAGGACGACCACCGGCATGGACGCGCGCTTCGCGCCGAGGAACTCCCGCTGGCACCATGGCCGTGAACCATAGGAATCCGAGTTCACCGCGAGCAGCGCGCTGCTGGTGGCCGCGGCGTCAAGAACGTCGGCGAAAGGGTCGCCGCCGGATATGTGGTGCGCGTCGAGGAAGTCGTCGACATCGGTCTCAAACCGAAGATGCCGGGCCACCTCCCTGGCAATGGCGCCGCCATCCGCGGACGCATAGCTGATGAACACCCGGACCGGGTCAGAAGCACCGACCTGACGACACACCCGGTGGATGACATGGTTCAGGAGGACCTGCTCACGAAAATGTGCCGGCAGCGTGTGCAGGTCGACGACGTCGACATCGACCGCGACGGGAACACGGGCGAAGTTGGGGGTGAGCGCGAACGGCAGAAGCCAGTTAGCGGGTCCGGCGCCGACAGCACGCAGCAGTTCCGCGAGATAGTCGTTCCAGCCGGCACCCACCAGCGCGTTGTCGATGAGCAGGACGACGACGTTACGCTCGGCCAGGCTGAGATCGACAGGTGGCGGCACGTCGGCGGCCCACCGCGCGCCACGACCGTCCGGGCGGTCGACGGGTCCGCCAGCCGACCAGTAACGCACCGGAATTCCCAGCGAACGGGCGGTCGGCTGCGACGGGTCGGCCGTCAGGTGCGTGAAAACGGCGTCGGCGAGCTGGCGGGTCTCCGCATCACCACCGGAACGCCAGAGCACGTGTACGGCAACGGGCGGCCGTGACCGCCTGGCGGCGCTCACCAAGGGTCGTCAGTCGGGTCGGGACGCATTCCGGCACGATAATCCGGGACCGCATTCCGGTACCACGGCGGGGGTGACGGGCCCCGGCCCGATGGCGGGACGACCGCCACCGGGCCGACAGTCTCCGGCAGGCGAACGGCCTTCGGCAGGCGCGGGCACCAGTCCGTCACCCGGTCCATACGAACGGCATCCCCACACGCGCGACACGCGTCCCGGGTATTTCACGTKGCCCGGCCGGTGGGCCGGGGCCGGCCTGCTGTCCGTGACGCGTTCCCCGGCGCCGGAAACAGTCCGGCCGCGTCGAGAACAGCACGCTCACGCCGAGAAGAACATTGTCGGTGTCATCAGTCGCATTCTCGGCTCGAACTCGTGCAGCAGTCGCGTCTCCTCGCTGTCCAGTGGAGGATCAGGGTAGACGACGGTCAGATCCGCCTCCACCGAACCGGTGCGGCGGCGCAGCTCAAGCAGCGTGAGTGGCTCGGGCGGCCGGGAAAGGCAGTAGTACGGCCGGTCGACCCGCCGCAGCCGGGACAGCCAGGCCACCTGGCGGGGAAAATACCGGTGCCGGAACGACTCGGCGAGGAGCAGACCCAGCAACCGCTCCATGACGAGCGGTGAGTCCGGCTTCCAGCGCAGTATCGGAATGTTCCCGAGATAGGGTGAGCGACGCTCGTCACAGTCCTCGACCGCGTCCAGCAGGACCAATGCCGCTAAGATAAGATCCGCCCGGTGATCATTATCGTTG